>QKIO01000200.1 GCA_003251015.1 Bacteroidales bacterium | reverse complement strand
GAGGTTTATTTTATTCTTTAGTTTACTGGTTAAAACACTAACTTCTCGAGGACTAAGTATTTGTGATGATAAAATATTGAACCGTAACTCCACTTTGGTATTTACTTTATTGACGTTTTGACCACCAGGGCCACTACTTCGCGAGGCTGTTAGTGTCCATTCTTTTTCAAAAGATCGGTCTTTTAGCTTGTTGGTGCTCATGGTTTGTTTTTTTGCTTATTCCCTGTAAATATAATGGTTGATTTGGTTTTATAAAAGGCCGTTCGTTATTAACGTTTTATTAGTTCATGTAAGTACATCATTGGTTAAAAATGATTTTTGCTGTTTTAGCTCAATTTTTATTGTTGGTTCAATTGCTTACTTTGTTTTAATATCTGTGTGCAACTTTTTAACAATACAAACAGTTGAAAGGTTAGTGGGTTAATCCTGCTCTCATGTAAAGAAAACTATTTAATGAAATTAGCCTTAGCATATCTACGTATACTACTGTTATCATTGCTTGTTTTGGTATGGTTTTTCGTAACGCCTACAAGTAATAAAATTGTAGCATCTACAAACTATGATAATGACTTGTTAGCCATTAATATAAATTATGAGCTTCAAGAAATGCAGGTGTTGTGGCCTGGGTTAAAGCGGTATTTAGTGGCGCTTTACACATCACAAGATTATCATAGTTTTTGGTTAAGAAATGGAGAACTTAAGCTTAATAGTTTACCATTAATACATTGGTTGTCGGCGTCATCATCGCTTGGTTTGGTGCCATCTTCGTTTCCTCTGGATCAGATTAATGATCATGTTGCGTTAAGGTGTTGTCATACATCTACCTATCTTGAGCAGAAGGCACGTTTAGATATAATATTAAGTGCCTCTCTTATTATTTATTTGACTCAGGTGAAATACGGTACGCTAGAGACAAATAAAATATGGACTGAATTGGGTTTGGATGCTAGAAAGCAAGATGTAATTCAAACATTTAAAGCTCTCAATGGTAATTCGTCAGCATCTGAAGTACTTGCTGGGTTTAAACCGAGTAGTTTTAGGTATCGTAATTTAGAGCTTATCATTCAACAACGTTACGAATTAGTGAGTCGTTTGACTGATGTGCTTTCAGATAACAGTGAAGGAAATGGTGTGTTGTCATCTATTCATGTAGTACAAATTCTACAGTTAATAGGATTTGATAAGCCAAGTACTGAGGATGTGCCGTATAATGAAGATGAACTTAAGGGGTTGATCATTTCGTATTTGCATCACAAAGGATATCGGGGCTCTGTTATCGATAATCGCGTGTTAGCTTGGCATCTATTAAGAGATTATCTACCTACTTTTCATCAGTTACGACTTAATTTTGATCGCATTAAGCAGTATCCTTTTAAGAAGGCCGATTATCTATTTACTAATATCCCCTCGTTTCAGATGGTGGTTTACGAAGGTGAAAATCCAGCTCAAAGTTATAATGTGGTGGTTGGCAGCAAATCTACACCAACGCCTGTGTTGTCGGGGCCTATGTTGTCGGTTATTACCTTCCCACAATGGACTATCCCTGCAAGTATAACCGTTAACGAAATCGCACCAGCTATGCTGCGAGATTCAAATTACCTGGATGCTAGAGGTTATTATTTAATTGATTGGCAGGGTTACTATGTAGATCCTTATGAGGTGGCTTGGGATAGTTTACAAGTAGATCAACTAAAATTTAAGGTGGTTCAAGATCCAGGTAAGTACAATGCGTTAGGAACCATTAAGTTCAATTTCTTTAATACGCAAAGTATTTATATGCACGATACAAATGCTAAAAGTTACTTTAAGCAAGATTATAGAGCCGTTTCGCATGGCTGCATACGTTTGGATGACCCTCGTAAGTTAGCCCATTATTTGTTGGATGAGAGTAAATATGAGCAGTTTGAAGATCAGTTTAAGTATGAGTCGACAAAGAATTTTGTGATTCAAAAAGAGGTGGATGTGTATATACGTTATTTTACGTGTGATGTAGGGGTTGATGGTAAGTTGTTGTATTACAAAGATGTGTATGATCGTGATAAGGCGGATTACGATGCCATTTATCAGGCCATTCCTAGTTGGTAAGGTTTTGTTCTCAAACGATTATTTATTGTTTTTCATTCAACTTATTCTTAATTATGGTGTTGTAGTTAGTAGTCTTTAATTAAGAAAAAAGCATGAAACAATTTGTTTTGGTAATGGCCTGTTTGTATGGTGCTTTGTCGGTTATGCTAGGGTCATTGGGTGCTCACATGTTGAAAGAGGTGTTAACCAGCAGTCAGCTGCTTAGTTTTGAAACAGCTGTGCGTTATCAATTGATACATGCCGTAGTATTATTAGTTATAGGTTTTAACTTGACCTTTAATGGGACTCTTCAAAAGGTTATTTCTTTCCTTTTTATTGTGGGAGTCTTTTTGTTTTCGTTTAGCATCTTTTTGTTAAGTACTCAAGATTTGATGGGTTTAAAGATGTCTTTTCTTGGCCCTATTACACCTATGGGCGGTTTGTGTTTGGTGGCAGGTTGGATAATATTGGCTATCTTATTTGTCAAAAAGCAGTTTTAATAGACAAGTATTCATATTGGTAACAATCGGTATCGCGGTAATTCAGTATGCATTAAAGTAGTTGGTAGAAGATGTTATTTAGTAACGAGTATAAGTTTTTAAACTAAAAAATAGCTTGTATTTTTGGGCTTCAATTTATAAAATACAAGCTGCATGAGTATTGATGAACGATTGGCTAATTCTCAATTTCCGTTACCAGCCATACGGGAGGTTAATTTACTAAAACATGCCAGTGGCATAAGTTTGGGTTTGGGTGAGTTAAAAGATTTTCCTGTGGATGACCAGATTTTTGAAGCGTTGGCAACAAACTGGAAAAATGGAGGCACTAGTTATACTCAGAATGCAGGATTACCTCAATTACGACAGGCCGTTGCAGATTTGCAATCAAAGGAAGATGGTTTTGCTTATACTTTAGAGCACGTAGTAATTACTATAGGTGTACAGAATGCTATTTACACTACCATAAAAACACTATGTAATTTAGGTGCAAAACGAGTTTTGATACCTCAAATTCATTTTGGCATTTACAAAAAAATACCTCTTGAGTTTGGCATGGAAGTCGTTACTTATCCTCTCAATGATGATTTTAGTATTGATCTGGGACAACTATCTCAACTAATTAATGCAGACGATATCCTGCTTCTTAATTCCCCATCAAACCCTACAGGTCGAGTTTTAACAGAAACTGAATTGGTTGATTTAGCCAGTCTGTTAAATCAAACCCTTACTGATGGATATGTTATTTCGGATGAGATTTATGGCCGTTTGGTTTATGATGGTATACGTCCACGAAGTTTTTCTGCTTTTTTTAAGCGCACGATTGTGGTTGATGGCATCTCCAAAAGTGCTGCAGCAGCAGGCTTGCGTGTGGGATGGGTTATTACTTCTAACTCTGTTTTGGCCAAAGCCATTACATCTGCCAATGCAAGTATCATTAGTACACCACCTACGGCCAATCAATTTGCAGCTTTGCCAGTGGTGTTAGGACAAACACAAAACACCATCGATGGTTATAATGCCCTGTTGAAGGCAAATAGAGATAACGTAATGGGTGTTCTCGAACGGCTTAATATTCCCTTCGTCAAGCCTTGTGGTAGTTTTTATATCTTCCCTCAGATGCAAGGTATTTTGGGTGGCGAAACGAAATCATTTTGCTTGGATACCGCAAAACGCGAAAATGGCGTGGTTGTTATTCCGGGTGTGGCTTTTGGAGCCTCTTCGTATATTCGTATATCGTTGGCCAGTTTGCATATTGAAGAGGGTATGAGACGTTTTGAACAGATGTTACTTAGCTATAAAAGGGAGTAAGCACTTTTTCTCTAGAAGTACCGGGGTTTTGTTGAATAGTATAATTTCTATGTATATTATGCCTATTGTTTTGTTAAGTTGTTCTTGTTGAGTTAAATGCATGATTCTATATTTATGTTTCATATTTCTCTGTAGTATTTATGTTGTTCTAATTCAGTATGTTTTAACTTTTTTTTAGAATTTAAAATCTATTTGGTTGATTATTTATCTTAGTTTTGTGTCGTGTGCATTTAATCATGTTAATAAGCAGTTAAGTTCAAATTGTTTTTAAATTATTGTTTTCAACCAATGAAGTGTTTTGTGTGTCGATTGATTTTGTTTTGTGTGTTTTTTGTTGGATCTACTACGCTTGCTTCTAGTGAGACAAGTTCTAAAGGAAAGGTTCGTTTTTCATGTCAGGTAACGCACGAATCATGTCAAGCCAAAGGGTATGTAGATGTTGTCATTAAAGAAGGGCAGTCACCCTATAAAGTAAAAGTTAAGAGCCTAAGTGATGTGGGAACAACGACCCAATCGTCGATATTAACGGCTTTCAAAATAGATAATAAATTACCAGGTCGTTATAATATTACTATTGAAGATGCCAATGGAGGCATTCAGTCTCAAGAGTTTGTTATTCAGCCTTACATCGTGAGTTATGTGACTGATGCAAGCACTTGTTTTGGAAATAAGGATAGAACTATTGTAAGTAATATTACGAGCTCCTTACCAGGCAATATCCGTATTTTTTCATATTCTGTTACGCCCGAACAAGAACTGTTTTCGCAGAGTTTTGCAACAAAAGGATTAATAGGAACTACCGTTCCAGTAGAAAAGAGGTTGTTGATTCATGTTACGCAAGGCGGTTGTGAGTCGAAACAGTTTATGACTATCCCCGCTTGCACGGCTAATGCGCCGCTGCGTAGTAATGTATCTTTAGAGCCTTTAGATGTTCAAATTTATCCTAACCCAACAAAGGGTGATATAAATTTTACAAACGTAAGTGGAAAGTTCAAAAAAGTGGATGTGTATAATTCGTTGGGCGAGCGGGTGTTGCAGTTTGAAACTAATGATGACCAACTAAACATCAGTCAATTAACAAAGGGGATGTATTTTTTGATTGTCATTGTTGATGGTAAACAATTCTCTCATAAAATACAGAAGGTTGAGTAGATTTTACATATAGATATAAAACAAAGGCGGGTAACTTTTAAAGTTACTCGCCTTTGTTCTTTATTGTATTTTAAGTTTAGCTGATGAAATGGTATAAGAAAACAATCTCGCCATCATAGGCTGATTTTTTCTCACCTTCAATTTCTAGTTTAATACCAATAGTTGCTTTACAAACACCGCGAAGGTTTTTTGCATCCACAACTTTTGCAGTTAGTCTCACACGGCTGTTTACCAAAACTGGAGCATTAAATTTCAGTTTTTCGATGCCGTAGTTAACTTGAAGTTTCAAGTTTTGAACATCTACTATCTGGTTCCATAAATGAGGCAAAATAGATAGCGTTAAGTACCCGTGAGCAATGGTGTTTCCAAATGGAGATTCAGCTTTGGCCTTGTTTATGTCAACGTGTATCCATTGGTGGTCAAGCGTTGCATCCGCAAATAGGTTGATTTGTTCTTGTGTAAAAGTATGGTATTCAGAAACACCTAATTCGTGTCCAATTAGTTTTTCTAACTCATCAAAACTCTTAATAATTACTTTACTCATATCTTTTTATTTTAGAAGTTGTATTCTAACGAGGTTCAAATATAAAAATATCTCTGTTAATGCTAAACTTATTTTGTCCGTTCAATTTCTTTAAGATTATCCATTTTCTTAGTTTTTAAGAAACTATTGATATCGCCCAAGTGTTCTTTAACTCTTTTGTTTCCAAATTCATACACTTTGTCAGCTAGACCATCTAAGAAATCACGGTCGTGACTTACCAATATCAGAGTGCCGTCAAAGTCTTTAAGTGCGCCTTTTAGAATATCCTTTGTTTTCATGTCTAGATGGTTGGTTGGCTCATCTAAAATCAGGAGATTAACGGGTTCTAATAGCAGTTTTATCATGGCTAAACGAGTGCGTTCTCCACCCGAAAGTACTTTTACCTTCTTGGTAGAACTGTCGCCACCAAACATAAAAGCACCTAAGATATCTTTTACTTTTGTGCGAATATCACCCACCGCAACGTCATCAATGGTTTGAAAAACGGTTAGGTCTTCGTCCAGAAGAGAGGCTTGGTTTTGAGCGAAATAACCAATCATGGTGTTATGCCCTAAATTTAATTCGCCATCGAAGTTTATTTCACTCATAATGGCTTTTACCAAAGTAGACTTACCTTCGCCATTTTTACCTACAAAGGCTATTTTTTCGCCACGTTCAAGGGTTAGTGATACATCAGAAAAGACTAAGTGGTCGTCGTATTTTTTGCTTAGGTCTTTTACAATCAGTGGGTAATTACCAGAGCGGGGTGATGGGGGAAATTTCAGCCTCAAGGCCGAGTTATCTTCTTCATCAACCTCTACAATGGTGAGCTTTTCGAGCATTTTAACCCTGGATTGTACTTGTAGTGTTTTGGAGTAGGTGCCTTTAAAACGTTCGATAAATTGTTGGTTTTCGGCAATCATCTTTTGTTGTTCTACAAAGGCTTTTTGTTGTTGGTCGCGACGTTCGAGGCGCAATTGAAGGTATTTACTGTAATTCACTTTGTAATCGTAAATACGCCCCATGGTCACTTCGATGGTACGGGTGGTTATATTATCAATAAATGTTCTATCGTGCGAAATAACCACCACGGCTTTTCCGCAGTTAATCAAGAACTCTTCCAACCATTGAATCGATTCTATATCGAGGTGATTAGTGGGCTCATCCAAAAGGATTAAATCTGGATTTTGAAGAAGAATCTTAGCTAATTCAATGCGCATGCGCCATCCACCACTAAATTCACTGGTTGGTTTCTGAAAATCATCCCTCACAAAACCTAAACCAAGCAGTACTTTTTCAATTTCGGCATCAAAATTACTTTCTTCGATGGAATAGAATTTCTCACTTAAGGTTGAAAGCTGCTCTATTAAGCTATAATATTCTTCTGATTCGTAGTCGGTACGGGTTTCTAATTGTGTATTGATAGAAGCTATTTCTTGCTCCATTTCTACAATATGAGCAAAGGCCTGAGAAGCCTCTTCAAACACAGTACGTTTATCATCAGTCATTAAATGCTGTGGTAGATAAGCTACTAGTTTTTCTTTTGGCACCGAGACTTTACCGCTTGAAGGCGCTTGTTTGCCCGCAATAATCTTAAGTAAGGTTGATTTTCCAGCACCATTTTTCCCCATTAGGGCGATGCGGTCTTTTTCGTTTATTACAAACGATATGTTTTTGAAAAGTGCTGTGGCGGCAAATTCAACTGTTAATCCGTCTACTGAAATCATTTTTCTTTTTGCTGTTTAGGCGGCAAAGATACATGCTTTGTTTAATGATTTAGCTTTGATGCGTGCAACTTTTTATACAAATTGATAAGGTTTGTTGGTTGTAGATGGTTTTCGTGATTGGAGGATGTTGCGTTTATTTAGGTAGATGGGTATATATAAGGCTAACTTTTGTTTGGCTTTAGAGAGTTTTGAGGTAGAGTGTTTTATTCGGTTTTGCATGTACATAAAACGTTATATTTTTTTATGTTGTGTTGATATAATTGAATATTATTGTTTATATTTATTTAACACTTATCAGTTTTAACACTTATTTTTTATGTTGCATAAAACACGTGGTTTATTTATTCAACCCATAGAAACAACCTTTGAAGCCTCTGCAGATAAGACCACAGCTCTTGATTTGAGTCAATTTCTGACTTTGCTTCGTAGTGAAGAAGATTATTACCGAGACCAAGTACATGATACCAAAACCATATTATCACATCTTCGCAAGATATTTTATGATATTTATGGGTGGAATAAGCAGCTCATACGAGGTGCAGCTCACATATCAAATAGGTATCAAGTGACTTTGGTTGCTGATGAAAAGGCTACTTATCCAAATAAATTATACGCCTTAGTAAAGCGAAGTGGCAGTGATATGCAAGCGGCTCAAGTTAAACGCGAAGTCCTTGTAAGACCTAACGATTGGATGAATCCCAATGCAGGCACTGTACCAACCATCTACGCCAATGATAATCAAGAAAGTATTTTGCCGGATGGATTGTATTGTGATTTGGGGCATGTTTTAGCGGGTATGGATGCTACAAATTACCCCGAGGTAGTGGCTCCTTTACCCAATCAATTAATGTTTCTCAGTTTTTTAGTTCCTCATGTGCATAATAATGCATTTTGTGCCACATGGTTAGGTGATATTGCCAGTTCATCTGGTGAAATGTTATTTCAATCTCTTCAATTAAAACGAAGACTTGAGCCTACAGAGTTACAAGCGCTTATCAATGCATTTGCACCAGGCACCGATATGTTGGGCAATATTGATTCTATTGTAATACCTTCTGTTTGTCAATTAAATACCCATAAGGGTGAACGAATCAGTGATATTCTAGAATCTTATTATTGTGAAGGTGGTAAGTATTATGTTTTTATGCAAAAGCGTTATTCTATTTTTTGCAAACAAATAGGTTTATTAGGTTGGGATGGAGCCTCTTTTTCCAATGAAAAAAAATGGTTGCGTAAATATAAACGACAACTAAGGTGTACCACAGCTTTTTATGCCTTTACAAGAAGTGAGAAGCCACGTTCGTATTTTACAGCCTTAAAAATATGGTTGCGATTATATGAAAAGCACTTATACCTAGATGACTTACTAGTGGCCTTTTTGTTGGCTTTAAAAGAAAATATAAAAAAAGAACTTTAATTTACTAAGATGATGAGTCCATTAAAACGAAGAATCCTAATTCTATTGTCTTTATTAAGCGTGATCGTTGCCCCAATGATAGGCGCATTAATTGTGTTTAAGGGCAGTTTACCTGCCGATTTTTTTGTGTTCCCTCCCCTAAGCGATTCTCCTAAGCCTGGTTTTAGTTGGCCAATTTTTATTGGTTTGCTAGTGGCCATTCTCTTTTTTGTGGTTCTTTATATTAATCCATGGTTATTTGGGTTTAAGCGAGTTGCTAATCCAACAAACGCAGCTCCCAATCGCAAATGGGCATATTGGTTTTGGATAGGTTTAATTGTATCTGTTGTTGATGGTATTGTGTTATTTGCTCATATCAATACAGCTGTATTTATCATGAACTTAGGATACATACCTATTATTTGGGGTTTTTTATTGATGACGGATGCATGGGTGTTAAAAAGAACAGGCCATTCGCTCCTTAAAGATAATCCCAAAAACATCTTGTTTATGGCTTTGTGTTCGGCTTTTGCTTGGGGCTTTTTCGAATATCTAAGTCTATTTATTGATTTAAACTGGTATTATCCTGAAGGAAATCGTATTTCTACCTTGGCCTTTTATGTCTATGCCATTGTAGGTGGTGGTGTTTTGGTGCCTTTTGCATTCGAAGGCTATATGTTATTACACTCGTTTAACTCTCTCGCGTTGCGTTATTCCAAAGGGCCACGTATGCATTTAAGTCGTAGTGCTCAACTTATTATCCTGGTCGTTTGTTTGTTGAGTTTGTTTGGCATCAGTTTTTATCCCTATGTGCTCTTTCCTATGCTTTGGTTGGGGCCTGTTGTTATTCTTAGTATTGTTTTTGATATGATTGGATTGTGGACTCCTTTTCGTCCCATTGTTCAATCAGGCAACTGGACTTACTTAGCACTCATAGGTTTATCTGAAATAATAATTGGGTTTATACACGAAGGGGTTAATTATTTAAGCGCGAGTCATAATCCTTTTGAAACAATTGTTCCAGGATATTGGGTGTATAGTATTCCTTATGTCGATAAATTTCATATTTTTGAGATGCCTTTTGAAGGATTATTTGGATATTTGCCTTACGGCATCTATAATTGGATAGCATGGATAGGTTTTGCCTATCTCTTTAAGATAACTACCAGCTTTGATAAAGAATAAGCAATCCATGGTTGAATAAGCATTATAAATGATGATAGGCGAATATCAAATTGTTGAAGAGCTTTCTAGGAATCATATGGCTATAACCTATAAGGCTATAGACGGTCATGGGGTTTTTGTTATTGTAAAAGCATTGCGTGAGGAGCATGTGAGTGTTAATGCGCTAGCTAGGTTTAAGAAAGAATATGAATTAGCTTGTCAACTTAATTCTGAACTTACAGCTAAGCCTTTACTGTTTGGTCAGGATGGAAACGTCTATTATGTTGTTTTCGAATACATTGAAGGCGTTTCATTGGCTACTTATTTGCGCTCGTGCGAAACAATACAAACCAATGAGGTTCTTGTTGAATGTATTGGTATAGCTATGAAAATAGTGGAAGTGCTGATGTTTATTCACGATAATGGTGTTATTCACAAAGACCTTAGTCCATCAAATATTATAATTAATCCATCTACTAAAAAAGTACGAGTTATTGATTTTGGTTTAGCCGAAAAAAGTAATTTATCCACACATACGTCATCAACTGTTTTTTCGGTTGATGGCACCTTGGCTTACATCTCTCCCGAACAGACTGGGCGCTTAAATAGGGGTGTTGATCAACGAAGTGATTTTTACTCATTAGGGATCATTCTGTACGAAATGTTAGCAGGTGAATTTCCTTATCGCGCCAGTAATACACGCGAATGGATTCACTGTCATTTAGCTCATCGTCCGAGTAGTGTGAATTCTGTTAATGCCTTTATACCTAATTATCTGAGTGATGTGGTGATGCGATTGATGGAGAAGTCGCCCGATAAAAGGTATCAAAGTTCGTATGGTATTATCTCTGATCTAGAGGCTTGTTTAACCATGGTTCGTAGTCATGTTAAGCAGGCTCCATTTATTGTGGGTTTAAACGATTTGGTTAATGAGTTTAGGTCACCTATAAAATTATATGCTCGTGAAACAGAGCGTAAAGCACTTGAAACTGTTTTTGATTTATCCTCCCAAGGTAGTATTCAGTTAGGGTTGATAAGTGGTGCTTCGGGCGTTGGAAAATCGGCCCTTGTCAATGATATGGTGTCTTATGTGCTTGAGAAAAATGGTCGTTTTATAACTGGTAATTTTGAGAAATTCCATGAGACTAAACCTTATTCCGCTATAATTGATGCGTTTAAGAAATTAGTTGACCAATTGTTGAGTGAGCAGAAGTCTGAATTGATAAAACTAAAATCCGAGATATTACGTGTGCTAAAGGGTAATGTGCAGTTAATGATTGATGTCATTCCGCAGCTGGCACTTATCACAGGAGAGCAAGAGAGGCCAAGTGATGTTCCTCAACATGAAACACAGAATAGATTTATCATTACTTTTCTTCGACTCATTACTCTTTTTGCAAAAAAAGAAGCGCCGTTAGTTCTTTTTTTAGACGATGCTCAATGGTGTGATAGCGCTTCTTTGGAGATTATTAAAACGCTTCAAAGGAGTAAAAGTATAGAGGCTTTATTGCTCATAGTGGCTTATCGGGACAATGAAATTCCAATTGATAGTCCATTCCTAGAAGTTGTTAATGTATGGAAACAGAGTGAGGAAACTTTGGTTGAAATTCATCTAACATCCCTTTCTTCAACCTCAGTCTATGAGTTAGTTAAAGATACTTATTTCTGTAATGATGAGGATTGTAGGCGCTTAACAGATTTGGTTCTCCTTAAAACAAATGGTAATCCTTATTACGTTATCGAGTTTTTATCGAGTTTATATGCTAATAAACAAGCGGTATTTAATAATAATTCGGGGTTGTGGATTCTTGATTTCAAATCCATCATAAAAGCGAAGGTAACAGAGAACGTTGTTGAGCTTATCAGTGATCGTTTTATGTTATTAAGTCCTGATTTACAAGATGTGTTACATTATGCATCGTGTATGGGAATGGAATTTTGTTTGTTACATCTGGCTTTGGTTTGCGGCAAAACAACTAGCGAAATTAAAGACCAGTTGCAATTTGCCATTGATGCCCGTATGATTAGTCATTTGTCTACGGAAGAGTTGGGCGTGAGGGAGATATATCAATTTCTACATAATAAAACCCAACAAGCTGTTTATTCTCATATTAGTAAACATGATTTAATTCAAAAGCATCTCCATATAGGACAAGTACTGCTTGAGTATCTACCTAAGGAGGAGCAAGATAAAGAGTTATTTGCCATACTTGAGCATTTTTATCATGCCACCAGTAATCTTAAACAGTCGCAAAAGGGAGAAATAGCTATCTTAAGTTTAAGAGCAGCCAATATTGCCATGTCGTCGGGTGCTTATGTTATTGCATTTCGTCATGCTTCTGAAGGGTTGCAATTATTGAGCCCTCAGTCGTGGGGAGAGAGTTTGCAATTAAGTCTTCAGGTGCACCTTGTGGGGGCAGAGACAGCTGCCTTTTGTGGTGATTATTTACGAATGGATGAATTGTTGTCTCTGGTCTTGTTTTATGGTGATGATATTGAAATCATAGCAAAAGCTCATAGAATACGTATTAGCGCTTTAGTCTCTCAGAATAAACCGCAAATGGCTATTGATGAGTCGTTTGTGTTGTTGGCGCTTTTGAATGTAAGCCTGCCTCAAAAGCCCAGTGTCTTTAGGGTAATGGCAAGTTTTGCCAATACAAGTCGTCTGTTAAAAAAGCAACCAGTAAATAGTTTAGACCAGTTGCCTTTGATGACTGATCAAAACACCTTGATTGCCATGGATGTATTGGGAGCTCTGATAAGTATATTGTATCGAGTGAATCCGTATTTGCTTGCTATAGTGGTTTTTAAGTTGGTTCGCTTAAGTCTTAAACGTGGTATTGCACCTATTTCACCAGTAGGTTTTGTTACCTATGGTTTGTTACTAAATGCCTTGTTTAAGCGCACAGATAAAGCCTATGAGTTGGGACAGAAAGGGATGGAGTTATTTGAGCGCATGCCAGATAAGAAACATTGGTCTCAAGCTTTTTATATCTTTAATGTTGGGCTTCGAGTCTGGAAAGAACCCATAACCATCATCTTGGAAGATTTTTTAGTGTGTTTTGAAAAGTCTAGAGAAGGAGGTGATTTTGAAACCATGCAAAGCAGTGCTGTAGCGTGGGTTAATCATGCCTTTAGAAGTGGAGGCGAGTTAACGTATATACTTGAAAAGTGTCAGTCGTTTGTAGATGCTTTGAGTCCTTATCATCAAAAAATAGCTATTTCACAGCTCAGTGTGGCTCAACAGACCATGATTAATCTGGTAGAGCCAACTAATCAATCGCAGTTACTTAAAGGTCGTTTCTACAACGAAGATGAAATGATTCCTTATCATAAGGACGATAAGGACGATACATCTTTATTTATTATTTATTGCAATAAAATAACCTTAGCTTATACTTTTGAAAAGTATGAGTTGGCTTTGTTATATCTAAATGAATCTCAGCAGTATTTAAAGGCTGCTAATGGTATAATAATGGGGCCAATCTATTTGTTTTATAAGGCATTAACATTATTAGCAACTCCTGCCAAAGGATTTTTAAAAGATAAGCAGGCGCTTCGTGAAGCCAAACGTATTTGTAAACTGTTAAAATCTCATGCGCATTTTGCACCCAGTAATTTTTTAGCTAAATACCTACTGCTTAAAGCCGAGTTGTGTCGGAAAAAGCAAGCATTTAACCAAGGAGTGCCGTATTATGAACAAGCTATAGAGGTTGCTAGTGACACTTCTGATATTGAAATGGAAGCGCTTGTTAGGGAGCATTATGGACGTTTCTTAATGAATTTAGGTGTTGAGGAGGGGGCTAAGTATCAATTTGCTCGTTCTATGAAGTTGTTTGAGTTGCGAGGCAGCAAGGCGAAGTGTGACCAAATGCAACTTAAGTATTTTGAGTCCAGTAGTTCAGGTAATTATTTAAATACATATAATGAGGTTAATGGTACTGGTTCTGGTATGTTTAAAACCTCACTAAATATAGATTCTAGTATTGATTTATCTACGGTTCTAGATGCGGCAAAAGCCATTTCGGGAGAAGTGGTGCTGACTCGTTTGATTAAAAAAACCATGCGCATTATTATGGAGTGTGCTGGTGCTCAGCGTGGCGTGTTGTTTCTTAAATCTTCAGATGATGAAGTATTGTCAATGGAAGCCCTTGGGTTTGTTCACGATGAAGGCATCAATGTTTCGATGCTTCGGAATGATTATTGGGAAGATTATGTGCCAGCCTCCATTGTGCGTTTTACCGAACGCACTCAGGAGTTGGTGATTATTGGTAATGCACAGCAGGAAAGTCGATTTTGTAAAGATGCATATGTGGTAGATTATAAGGTGCTGTCTGTTATTGTTATACCAATTATTCATCAGTCTAAATTAGGTGGTATTTTATACCTAGAAAATAATCTATCGGCTAATGTGTTTCATAATAAGCGTGTTAGTCTACTGGCAATATTGAGTGCACAATTGGCCGTTTCTTTAGAAAATGCAAGATTGTTTAATTCATTAGACCAGAAGGTAAAAGACAGAACACAAGAGATTTCTGAGAAAAATATAAAACTACTTCATCAAAAATTAGAGCTTGAGAGTATTAGTCAAAAATTAAAGGAATTAAACTCAACAAAAGATCGATTTTTCTCTATCATAGCCCATGATTTACGCGGACCGTTAGGTACTTCTGCTTCCTTGTTAGAGGTGATGTTGGCTGATTTTGATGAATTTAACAAAGAAGAGATGAAGGGTTTTATTAATAATCTAAAGCTATCTACAGATCAGACTTTCAGGTTGTTGGATGACTTGTTGTTGTGGGCTAAGTCCCAACGTAATGAAATTATTTTGCATAGCAAACTACATAATGTATCAACATTTATGGTTCTACTACCATTTTTGTGGGTAAAGACTTAATCCTCCATAAAAAAAGAGGATTGCACTTCTAAAATTCTCGAACATTCTATATCCTTTTCCAATCGTTTTTAGCTCTTGAATTTTACCATTGAGTCTTTCTGCCATGGCG
>QKIO01000120.1 GCA_003251015.1 Bacteroidales bacterium | reverse complement strand
AAACAAAGAACTTGCAGCGTATGCATTACAATTAATCGAAAAGGATCAAAGCATTACAGAGTTGTTAGATGTTGTTAAAGAAAAGGATCGTAACAGCTTTATCTCGCTGCAGAATAAACACCTAAAAGCCAAAACAAACCTGTGGAATAATTTTAACATCCGTTTTCTGGAACTAAACGAAGCCTTTTATACAAATTTGAGACTTAAACATCCTGATCTCACCTCAACAGAACAAAAACATTGTGCGTTAATAAAACTCAATTTTGACAGTAACGAGATGGCTCAAATCTTAAATATCTCCACACAAAGCGTACACACCTCAAGATACCGCATTCGTAAAAAAATGGATCTAGATCATAATGCTAGTCTGGGCGATTATATTAGTCAGTTTTAATAATGCACTTTGCGCTCTAAAATCGGAAACTTCAGCAACATGTTTTGTGGTTGAATGCTGCTATGGTTGGCATCAAGCTAAATATATTGAATAGCTTCTTTAACGGTCATTTTTTCTTTAATGCCTCTGGTCTTCGCCAGCTGATTACAAACGGTAATAACGCCATTAAGAAGTACATCCTGTCCGTTAAAAATCTCTGCACTCATGCAGTCTACGGTGCACGCTAGGATGCCGGCATCACTTAGCGATTCAAGGCTTTTTGTGCCGGCATTGTTTTTGCCGATTCCAGCATCATTAAAAAATACAGCTTTAACACGATGTTTCTGTGCATAATGCCCTGCACTTAAACCTCCATGTGATCCACACACAACAATATCTCCAGAGTTACTCTCGTTTAAGAACGTGATACTATCTGTCACCGTGATACTAACGCCTTGTATTTGAGTTTGGGTTTGTTTTTTTAGGTCTACCTTGGTGTTGTTTTCTGGGTTTTGGTCAATAAGCGATTCCGGACTCTTACTGTTTTGAGTTGAAGAACGGAGAGAGGTACTTGTTATTAGTTTGTTTACCGCTTCTTTAACCGAATCGCCAATTTGAATGCCGACTTCTGCGGCTTGTGAACTGGCGTGACTTATTATTCCGCTCTCCCACGTATCATTGGCTATCCCAATTTCGGCACTAGTGTGACTAACAGCACAGGCCAATACATCTTCAGCTTGGTAATGTGCAAGGCCTTGGATGCCTGCCTGATTTTTCCCTATGCCTGCATTGTTAAGAAAAACCGCTGTTACATGACAGTTTTTTACCTGTTTGGCAAGATCCCTATTGCCTCCGCAATGGGATCCGCAGACCAAAATTGGATGTGTGTTGTCTGATTTTAAATCACCTAAACTATCTAATAGTATTACACCCTCAGGTAAAGCCATGTTGTATCCCTTTTTGCTTAATAATTATTGACTAATTCTCCAAGTTGAGCACGGGCAATCGAAATTCCCTTTTCGTATGCTTTCAAATTTCCAGCAACAAATTTTTCAGGAACATTTTCTTTAACTATTTGAATCATATCGTCATGTGAATAAGCTCTGAACTCAGCATAGAATGCAAGCATCACAATATTCATCATTTTGCTAATGTCAAATTCAGAGCTTTTATTCTCATCAGGATTAATAATAAAAGTCTTCTTTCCCGATTGTTTTATAAGCTCTGTTTTTGATTCAGGCATATCTTTTTCCAGTCTTGTGTTTACACTAGAAGTGGCTAATTCAAAGGTGCTTGAAAAAACAACGCCATCTTCTTTCAAACAATGCAAATAACGCAGTGTTTCGGTTTGCTCAAAAGACAAAAGAAAATCCACATCTCCAGCTTTAATAAAGGGAGATAACACTGGGTTTTTTGAATATCGGAAATGACTTTCAACACCTCCGCCACGTTGTCCTAATCCAATTACATCTGATATTTTTAACTCATAACCAAGATTCATGTAATACTTACTTAAGAGATTACTGAATAGAAGTATTCCTTGTCCTCCTAAGCCTGCTATGATTATATTTTTTCCTGTATCCTGCATTTTATGATTTTATGGCTTCAAACTTACACGCTGTAGAACATAATCCACAACCCATACAAAGATCCTCGTTTATAACAATTTCAACCGTTCCGTCCTTAGCTTTTTTACTTTCTATAGCTAAACATCCAATGTTTATACATTTACGACATTTAGTACAAAAATCTTGGTCAATATAAAATGGGGTAGATTTAGGCAGTTTGAATTTTGTAACACATGGTTTTTTAACAATGACAACCGAATTTGTGTTTGCATTTACCGCAGTAAGAATGGTCTTTTCTAAATTGTCATATTCGTAGGCATCAACAGTTACAATGTCTTTCACTCCAATAGCTTCACATACTTTTGCAATCTCCAGTTTGTTTTCGGGTTTGTAATTAAAACCAAACTCACTAGATGCAACGCTCTGACCTCCAGTCATTGCCAGGCAGCTATTATCAACAATAATTACTGTTGATTGACTGTCGTTGAAAATCAAATTCATTAGTCCATTGATGCCAGTTGCCCAAAAACCACCATCACCAATCATGGCAACAAACTTCTCTTTGTGGTCTGTAGCAACGTTGTATCCATGGGCAAGAGCAATGCTCGATCCCATGCATTTTTGCAGCGAATACGATTCCATGTGAGGAAAGCAACCAATTAACCCACAGGTCACATCAGCTGCCGCCTTTATTTTATTTTTTCTTAATATTTGTGATATGAATAGATGAGAGCAGCCAGCACAACTAACAGGTAGTCTAAATGGAATGCCATCCATAAGTGTTCTTTTTGGAGCGTTAGGCACAAGTTTTTCCTCAATGATATCTGGTGTAAAACGCATCATTTCTGGGAATTTAGGAAATAAGTCTTTTCCAATGACCGAAATTCCCAAATCTTTGATGTTCTTTTCCATTATATCATGACCATCTTCAATCACATAGAGTTTATCTACGTGCTTGGCTAATTCCCTAATCATCTTTTCGGGAAGTGGCATGACTAGACCTAGTTTTAAAATTGAAGCCTCTGGCAATACTTCCGTTACATAAAAGTAAGGTGTTCCTGCGGTAATTACTCCAATCTTTTTATCCTTTAACTCCAGCTTGTTAATTTCAAACGTATTGCTGTCCTCTGCCAGGCGTTTCATATGAGCCGGAAAGTCATTAAAGCATTTGGTCAATTTTGGATGCTCCGAGCCTTTAGCATTCATCATCATGGTTGTCATGATAACTTTACTGAAACTTACGGGATATTTAGTTCTGCATTTTGCTTCGTAAGTATAGTCTTCATCAATAATAACGCGACTTGTTGTCTTGCATATCACTGATGTAATCTTAAGTATGACTGGGGTACTGTATTCTTCACTAATCTCGAATGCTTTAATCATAAGGTCTTTTGCCTCCTGACTATCGCTAGGCTCTAATACGGGAATATTAAACATATTGCCATAATGACGTACATCATTATAGTCATCACCTGCAATACGCCCCACATCATCGCCAACCACTAATACTAGGCCTCCATTAATCTGACTGCCAGCAGCACCTCCTAGTGCATCGGCTGCCACATGTAAACCAACTGTTTTCATTATTGCCATGCTACGATAACCAGCAAATGAAGCACCAATGGCTACCTCTAAGCCAACCTTTTCGTTAGTTGACCATTCGCAATAAATACCAGGGTATCTGTGTTGGGTATAATCCATTACTTCTGTTGATGGAGTACCTGGAAAACCTGAAGCAACTTTAACACCTGCTTCAAAGGCACCTCTGGCAACGGCTTCATTACCATTCATCATTTTCATTACGGCAATCTTTTTTTCTGTCTTCATATTAAAAATGACTCCTGTCATTAATGCGTATTTTGTACGAAATGTTAAAAATCTTGCAAAATTAATTCAATTATTGCGACTCCACAAATATAGTCAAGCAATTTCTTACAATATCTAGAATAAAGTTTGAAGTTTTAGTTGTTTATACAGGGCTCAGGCATCTAATTTAGTTTTGGGTCGGTACACATAAATATCCATGCAAAGTGCTGATCGCTCTAAAACGAGTCTAATTCGAGAG
>QKIO01000044.1 GCA_003251015.1 Bacteroidales bacterium | reverse complement strand
TTAATGATACTTGAGTTACCCCCTATATACCCTTACAAAATATCCAAATCTAAATAAATTACAAACTTTTCAAAGAACTATTTTTAACCAAAATACCTTTATAATCAATGGGTATAGTGGCTTTTTTTAACTAAACGACATTGGTTAGTGATTCGAAATTTAAGTGTGTTAGTTTGCTTTTTACTATATTCCTTTTCAAAATTACATGAAGATAACACTCGTTTGACAATAATAACTATAGAAACTAAAATTTATTATTCATTGCTAAAGATATTTTATTCTTGAGAATTCAGATCGTTCATATATAGAACTATTGGTCGTTGTTTTTGCAAAGTTAAATGGTATATAAAGTGTGTGTTGATTTAAGTCTGTTGGGGTTGGTTATTGTGGAGGCTAAATTTAAAAATTAATCGTTATTGTTATACCATCTCATCCGACTCAAACACTCGATAACCTAACTCATGCTCCTGAGCATGTTGATACATCGCTTGTGCCACTTGTGAGGCTTGTATAGCTCTGTATTTCGCGTACTTGCCTTTTAGATATGGGTTGATGATCTTCAGCAACCGTTCAGACAGTTTCTCGGTAAAACGAAATTCATTGCGTTGACCCAGCAGGAGTGATGGACGATAGACCAATATGGCGTTGGCCTTTATGCGCTCTAACATCTGCTCCATTTTACCCTTTGTTTTAAGATAAAAGGATGAGGAAGTGGGGTCTGAACCCAATGAGCTGATGACAGAAAATGAACTCATTCCCTTTGATTCACCCCATGTTGCTAGATTTTTAACATAGTGGTAATCAACCTTCTTAAATGCTTCTTTACTGCCAGCCTTACGTCTTGTGGTACCTAAACAACAAAACACATCATCTATGGGATGATTAATACTAACCGAATCGAGTTTGCAGAAATTAACTTGATAATTTACCACCTTGGCATGAGCCGTATTTTGTGGGCTGCGACTTAATACAATGACTGTTTTATAGTGATTGCCATGCAATAACAGGTTTAGTAATGATTGCCCTACTAGTCCAGATGCGCCTGCAATAACGGCTGTTTTTTGTGGTAATGTTGTCATGCCACTTCTACGGTACAGGGTGATATAGGGTTGCTTAAAGTTTGTTAAGAAAATGAATGATGTATTTATCCTGAGTTTCTCCAATCAACCTAAACTTAACAGACAGAGTGGGGGGTATTCTGCCTTTGTAAGACCTTATATAGGTAAAAAAGTCGAGGGTAAGTCTGAGTAATAACATATTAAATTCGCTTTCAACCGACTTTAATACGACTTTAATACGACTTTACTCCGAGTTTAGTCTGAATTTAAAGCTCAAATAGGGTATAAAGGATATGATACTAACTTGGATTAGAATCACCCTGTTTTCTTCTTAAATATCAAACCTAAAAAAGAATCGTTGGTTCTTGTTTTTTGGGTTAATGCTTTGCTAATGACTGTCATATAGTAGATTGCATCCCTGTGTATGTCTAGTTTTTGATTCATATCGGTTTGTTGAGACCATTTTGTCCCAGTAATATAATGGGATGGTTATCTTGCTTAGTGTTTCGTTAGTAACCACGGTTCTCGCATTTTCCTTAGGGAAGAGGGGGTACAAAAAAAGCGGTTATTCTCTCGAACAACCGCTTCCCTTTCAGTAGTTTATAACTGTTTATTTCTGTAACTTAATCAAATTTAACGCAGAACCAGACTTGTACCATTCAATCTGTTGTGAGTTGTACGAATGATTAACCACAATAACCTCTTTAGTGCCATTGGCATGCGCCAGCTCCAATTGTAGTGATTTGCCTGGCGCAAACTGATCTAAGTCAAGGAAGCTAAGGGTATCATCTTCCAAAATCTTATCATAATCAGCTTCGTTAGCAAAGGTAATACCTAACAAACCTTGTTTCTTAAGGTTGGTCTCGTGGATACGTGCAAAACTCTTTACCAATACGGCTTTTACTCCCAAATGACGTGGCTCCATGGCAGCATGCTCACGTGACGATCCTTCGCCATAGTTGTGGTCGCCCACTACTACTGTTGATACACCAGCAGCTTTATAAGCGCGCTGTGCGACAGGTACCTCATAGTACTTGCCATCAAGCTGACTCTTTACCTTGTTGGCCTCATCGTTAAAAGCATTAATCGCACCTATTAACATGTTGTTGGAGATGTTATCTAAGTGTCCACGGTATTTCAACCATGGTCCAGCCATTGAAATATGGTCAGTGGTACATTTCCCTTTTGCTTTAATCAGTAGTTTGGCACCTGTAATGTTTTTACCGTCCCATGCCGAAAATGGCTCTAATAACTGCAAACGGTCGCTACTTGGCGAAACATTAATCTTTACCCCACTGCCATCTGCTGCCGGAGCTTGATAACCGGCGTCTTCCACTGCAAATCCTCTTGGTGGCAATTCATAACCTGTTGGTTCATCAAGTTTCACTTGTTCGCCATTGGCATTGGTTAAGGTGTCTGTAAGTGGATTAAAACCTAAATTACCGGCTATTGCTAGAGCAGTAACCAACTCAGGAGAACCTACAAAGGCAAAGGTATTTGGGTTGCCATCTGCTCGTTTGGCAAAGTTGCGGTTAAACGAGTGTACAATGGTATTTTTCTCTTGTTTCTCAGCTCCTGCACGAGCCCACATACCAATACATGGCCCACATGCGTTGGCGTAAACCTCACCTCCCATGGTGTTAAACGTGGCAATTAGTCCATCACGCTCAATGGTGTAACGCACTAATTCTGATCCAGGGGTAATCTTAAACTCTGCAGCAGCAGTTAGTTTTTTGTCACTCGCTTGTTTGGCAATAGATGCCGCACGTGAGATATCTTCATACGATGAGTTGGTACAGGAACCAATTAATCCTACATCAATTTTTAGAGGCCAGCCATTTTTTTCAGCTTCTTCTTTCATTTTTGAGATAGGCGTCGCTTTGTCTGGCGTAAAGGGACCGTTTAAGTGGGGCTCTAAGGTGTTTAAGTCAATCTCAATCACCTGATCAAAATATTTCTCAGGGTTAGCATACACTTCTGCATCAGCATTTAAACAATCTTTTACTGTGTTTGCTGCGTCAGCTACGTCAGCACGTGAGGTAGCGCGTAAGTAACGCTCCATCGATTCGTCGTAACCAAACGTAGAGGTTGTGGCACCAATTTCAGCACCCATGTTACAGATTGTACCTTTACCTGTGCAACTTAGCGAAGTAGCTCCTTCACCAAAATACTCAACAATACAACCCGTACCACCTTTCACGGTAAGGATGCCAGCCACTTTTAAGATAATATCTTTAGGCGAAGTCCAGCCGTTTAGTTTTCCCGTTAGTTTAACCCCTATTAACTTAGGGAATTTAAGTTCCCAAGCCATACCAGCCATTACATCTACCGCATCGGCACCACCAACACCAATAGCTACCATACCTAAACCACCCGCATTTACCGTGTGTGAGTCGGTACCAATCATCATACCACCTGGAAACGCATAGTTCTCCAATACCACTTGATGAATAATACCAGCACCTGGTTTCCAAAAACCAATGCCATACTTATTCGATACCGAGCTTAAAAAATCGTAAACCTCTTTGTTGGTAATCTCGGCGGTGGCTAAATCGTTGTTAGCACCCACTTTGGCCTGTATCAAGTGATCGGCATGTACCGTTGATGGTACGGCCACCTTAGGCTGCTCGGCTTGCATAAACTGCAACAAAGCCATTTGAGCGGTAGCATCTTGCATGGCTACACGGTCTGGGTTGAAGTTAACGTACGATTCGCCTCTTTTGTAAGCACTAGCAGGCACGCCGTCTGCCAAGTGAGTGTATAATATCTTTTCGGTCAAGGTCAATGGTCGTCCAAGTAAAGCTCTTGTTTTTTCAACTTTAGTAGCCATTCCTGCATACACCTTTTTGATCATTTCAATGTCAAATGCCATGTTATCTCTATTTATATGTTATTTTAGTGTTTGTTCAATTCACAAAATTATAAAATTCTTGTCACTCTTTGCTCTCTAAACAAAAATAGTG
>QKIO01000359.1 GCA_003251015.1 Bacteroidales bacterium | reverse complement strand
TCATAAAATCAAAGGAAAATACCTACAACTTTATTTAAACGAATTCGTGTATAAACTCAACCGTAGATATTTTGGCGAGCGCATCTTTGATAGACTAGTAATAGCAGCTATTACAGGGTTATGACTAAATACGGATAAGCAAAAAAACAAATACCTCTCGCCCTCAAACAACTAAAAACCCCATATACTGCACACCAATAAAATCTAAGCTTCTATTATGGATATAATGTTTAAAAAGAAGCTAATAATAGAAAAGTATATCCTATTTTTGTATTCTTATTCCAAACAGAGCAAAACTAAGAAAGCAATCACAAACCACGTTTTTATGCCGTTAACATAGAAAAAATGAAACAAACGTATTTTGACCTTATTGATCAGACCTATTACTTTCCACAGCCTGGGTTTGATATTGAAAATGGAAATCTTTACTTCAACAACGTATCATTGAAGTACCTGATTGACAAATATGGCACACCGCTTAAAATATCGTATCTACCTAGAATAGGAGAGCAGATTAAACGAGCAAAAAACCTTTTTAGCAAGGCCATAAAGAAAAATGGATATAAGGGCACATACAACTATTGTTACTGCACTAAGAGCAGCCATTTTAGCTTCATGATTCGTGAAGCATTAAAAAATGGCGTTCACCTAGAAACATCTTCTAGTTATGATTTAGACATCATCCTTAAATTATTGGATGAAGGCTTGATTACAAAAGACATCACACTTATCCAAAATGGTCATAAAACCGAAGGATATTTAAATAAAATAGCTCAATTACACAAGGCTGGTTTTACTAACGTAATTGTAGTATTAGACAGCTTAAACGAACTAGACCGATTACTACCTCTTATTGAAGGGACTGTAAAGGTTGGTATTAGAATGGCCATTGATGAAGAACCTCAATCGTCATACTACACCTCTCGAATGGGCATCAGAGCGTCAGACATACCTAGCTTTTATCAAGAAAAAATTCTTAATAACCCTAAGGTTGAACTTAAAATGTTACACTATTTTGTGGATAGTGGCATAAAAGACACTCTATATTACTGGGGATTATTCCAAAAGGCAATTAGCCTTTACACTGATTTGAAGAAACAATGTGAAACGCTTGATTCTTTTAATATTGGCGGTGGATTACCTATTAGAAACAATCTTGGGTTTGAATACGACTACACATACATCATTAACGAGATAGTTCGTAACATCAGTGACACATGTAGTGCTGAGGACATTGAAGATCCAGACATCTATACGGAATTTGGTCGGTACACTGTTGGCGAATCGGGTGCTGTTATATTCAAAACTTTGGAAGTAAAAAAGCAAAACGATGCTGAACTATGGTACATCATTGACAACAGCTTGATGACTACCATCCCCGACAGTTGGAGTATTTTTGAGAAATTTATCTTATTACCAATTAACAACTGGGATAAACCATATTCTAAAGTCAACATAGGTGGTATTACATGCGACCATTCTGACTATTACAATACGGAGGATTTAAATCAACAGGTTTATCTTCCCGAAATTGAAGATGCAGACAAAGACCCTTTATACATGGGATTCTTTCACACGGGTGCATATCAAGATTCAATAAGCGGTTATGGTGGCATTAAACATTGTCTTATACCTGCACCAAAACACATTGTGGTTGAACGTGACGAAAACGGTCTATTGAACGACTACCTATTTAGAGGAGAGCAACGTGTTGAAGATATGTTAAGCATACTAGGCTTTAAAGACTAAGGCCTATACAAAAAAAGAAAGAGCGGTTAATCAGATTTGATTAACCGCTCTTTTTATTTTAAGAACTTTTTCTTCGCACTAGAGGCCTATCCGCTCTTGGCTTAAGATTGTTGCCCCCTACCACAATGCGAGGGTTTGTACGCCCTTTTGGCTTAGAGCCAGATGCGCCTCCGCCTCTATTTGACTTACCCTTTTTAGAAGGCTCAGGTTCATCAGCCTCATCAACAAATGGGTGATTATCAACAACAGGAAGTGTTTGAGAAATCAGTTTCTGAATATCTTTTAGATAAGCACGTTCATCAGCATCACAAAACGAAATAGCCACCCCACTAGCGCTAGCTCTACCCGTACGTCCAATACGATGCACATAAGTCTCTGGAATATTAGGCAAGTCAAAATTAACTACCAACTCCAAATTATCCACATCAATACCTCTAGCTGCAATATCAGTAGCAATCAAAACTTTAGTAGTACCCCTTTTGAAGTTATCAAGTGCTTTTTGACGAGCAGCTTGCGACTTATTACCATGGATAGCTTCGGACACAATATCAGCTTTAGCAAGCAGTTTAACTATCTTATCAGAACCATGCTTTGTCCTAGAAAAAACTAACACTGAATTTACAGGATTTGTTTTTAGTAAATGAATAAGCAGTTTTATTTTACCATTCTTACCAACAAAATAAACAGACTGCTCAACCCTATCGGCAGTTGCTTGTTGAGGTTTAACAGAAACGCGTTCTGGGTTACCTAAAATCTTACCCGATAAAGTCACAATTTCAGGAGGCATGGTAGCCGAGAAAAACAAGGACTGGCGTTGTGTTGGTAATTTAGCTATGATTTTTTTGATGTCATGTACGAAACCCATGTCAAGCATGTGATCAGCCTCATCCAAAACAATTTGCTCTACATTTTTTAAAGATATAAAACCTTGATTCATCAAATCAAGCAAACGACCAGGTGTAGCTACTAATATATCTACACCACCGTGTAAAATATTCGTTTGAGGCCCCTGCTTTACACCGCCAAAAATAACGGCATTTCTAAGACCTGTATGTTTGCCATAAACACGAAAGCTTTCTCCAATCTGAATGGCCAACTCGCGTGTTGGAGTTACTATTAAAGCACGTATCTTACGGGCTCCTTTAGTACTCATATGGTTGGTGTATAAATGCTGGATGATAGGTATTGCAAAAGCTGCAGTCTTACCTGTACCCGTTTGGGCACATCCCAACAAATCTTTTCCCTTAAGCAAAATAGGGATAGACTGCTCTTGAATAGCTGTTGGCTGCGAGTATCCTTCTTCTTCCAAAGCCTTTAAAATAGGCTCAATAATTCCTAATTCTCTAAATGTCATATACTTTTAATAAAGGGTGCAAAGGTAGCCTAATAGTTTGGATTGTTTGCACCTTTTTAGACTTATAGCACAGAACATAAGAAATAAGAGAATAATCTAATACCTCAACCCCATTAAACCACACTAGAACGTGTGAAAGATCTGAGTTTATCAAACAACAAACCAATTTGAGCCGACAAAATAAGAACACCTCCCGCTAGTAATTGAATGGTTATTTTATCAGAGAAAAACATTACCCCCATGGCACCTGCCATTACAATACGAGAGGACGAAACAATACTTCCCTTAGTTGCTTCGATGTATTTATAGCCATGAGTAATTACAATTTGAGCCATCAAACCTAACAAAGCTGAAATAATGATATAAACCCATTGCAAAGGATTAGGATTTGACCACACCGAAAACAAAAAGAATCCATTTATAACAAACCCTGTTGACATTAAATAAAAGATTATCAAATTTGTACTGTCATACTTTCGACACTGACGGAGAGAGATAACTGCCACACTAGCTGTAAGGCCTGCAACAAAAGCCCAAACATCGCCTATGTTAAACTCATTAAAATCAGGATGTACTATGAGATACACGCCAACCAAAGCTACTCCAACGTAAAACAAGTTACGCTTACGAAAGGCTTCTCCAATGATTAGGGGCGCCACCATAACCACCCATAAAGGGTAAGTCATTCCTAACATATTCGCATTAGTAACGGTTGTGTATTTGAGCGAATAAAAGAAACACATCGCGGAGGCTGTATTAAACAAAGCCCTTAACGAAATCCACTTAATATTCATGGGCTTAAGGCGTTCGCCACTACGTTTGATTGCTATAAAAGCTACCGTAGCGCCAATTAAAAAACGAAAGAAGGTAATCTGAAGACCTGATAATTCGGAGCCCTCTAACACCAATTTGGCAAACACAGAAGACAGTGCAAAACAAAACTCAGCTAACAAAACAAATAACACACCTCTCATCCCTCGTTCTTCAAAACCTCAAAGATACTGATAGTAATTAACAACAAGTGTTTGTGGATTGTAAAAACCCTTAAAAAACAAAAGAGCAGATATCTCTACCTACTCTTCTCACTTAAAATCAACCTAAAACCTAAAAACACTTTATTAAAAACAAGACTATCTTAACAAGGACTAACCAAAAAACCCAAGGCCATATCTATAGTAACGGTAGTTGTGTAATAGTAAGATTGTTGTTCTTTTGAAAATTCAATACCAGCACCTAGCTCTTTGGCTTCATTGAGTAATTCATTCACCTTTGGCTCAGACAATCCTAACTTACCAGCAAACTCATTGGTATTACCAGTAACTTTATTCTTAATGTAAAAATGCATTTGATCTAACCATCTTAGTTGTTCGATTTGTCTCATAGTCTTTTTTTTTTGCGGGTTAAACAATAATTTAAAAGTATCACACACAAATACCTATTAGATTTTCAAATCAGGTAAACTACTTTTCTTCAATAACACATATTAAAGATATAAATTTTTGGCAATTTAGCAAGTATTACACAAGCTTTATAATGATCCTTTTTGACAAACAAACTATTTTCATACACCAACACATTCTAATTATTAACTGACTAAAAGCCTTACCTACGACGAATTAAACCTTCTAATCGTTCAATTTGACTTTGTTTGTTCACCTCTCTTAAATTACGAGCTGTTTCTGTATAATATTGATGGGTGTTAATGAAATCTAACTGTCGTCTATTCCAATCATCAATGGAACCAATCATATCACGCTCCTTTAATTCTTGATATAAATTATTAGATACAGGAATAAAATCACTTCTCCCCAGATAATCTAAATCAGAATCACAAATAACCTGTTCCAAAATATCTTGTGGTTCGGGAGGAAACTTCGTGGATCGTATTAATCTACAAACGGTTTCAATTTGCTCTGATGGATACCCATAATTAGTGAGTATGTCAAACGCAATTTCTGCGCCACGCTCCTCGTGTGTTTTATAATCAATAGTATGTCCACTATCATGGAAGAGAGCGGCTAACTTTAGCAAAAGGATTTGTTCTTCTGAAAGACCTTCAGACCATCCGATTAACTCAACTTCTGTAACTACATCGATGGTGTGTTTGACATTGTGATAATACAAGTTTTCGGCTAACTTTTGCTCCAGTATGTCCAACAATTCCTCTTGAATATCCATAAACTGAATAAGGGAATATTTGGTGTTAAAGGCACGATTAGGCACTTGATTTGAGCTATCAATCGTCAAATTAGGTAAAATGCCCGTCACCTTATACATCTCTATCAAACCTTTGTATTTAACTGGCATAAAACCTATTCCCTCTAAGGAAAAAAACTCCTTTACTAGTTCATAAGTCATCACAGAAATAGAAATAGAATCAGGTTCACAAGCTCGTCCAAGACGAGAAGCAATATTAACGCTTTCACCTGAGAGTGAAAATGGAGCACTCTTCTTTCCTGTTGGCTCACCAATGACTGGTCCTGTATGGACACCAATACTTATTTGCCAAAAGTGTTCTTTATTGTGTTTGGTGTGCAACTGTGCAACCACCTCCTTCATTTCAAGAGCCGCGCGCACCACATCAATAGGATTAGTTCTATTAACTGATGAAATGCCTCCCGCATATAAAAAGGCATCACCAATAGTTTTAACTTTTAAAACGCCATATTTTCTACCTATTCGATCAAAAGCGATATACAATTCATCTAATTGATCTATTAATTCTTGAGCATCATCTGCACGTTGACTTAGTTTGCGAAATCCTCTGATAGTGGCATATAAAACAGACACCATTTTAAAACGGGTTATTCGACGCTTGGTAGGCACCCTAGGACCTTCTTCTACTTCGTCATTAGAAAACTCAGATATTAAATTGAGATATTTATCATTTTGACGCTGAATTAGCTCATATCGATTTACTAAGCCATGTAGTTGGTTATTCAGCTTGGCGTTTCTATTGGCCAACTTAGTAATTCTCAATATGTAGTCTTCAATACTTTCCATTAAAAAATGCTATATGTGGATGGCGTGTATTCTACCTAAAATTAACAATTCAAAACGAATAAAAAAACTATGTTTGCAACAACTTCAAACAGAAGACAACTAAACGTAATACATCGGGTAGAAAACAGCTTTCTTTCTAACAAAACACCAACACAAACCTCATAATAACAACGCATTAAAAAAAATCATTCTTAACTACAAAAATTTGATAATTGTTTCTATATTTTCAGAAAGTGGACGAAGGGCATCAACCCAATGAATGGTAAAGCCACGTTTCTCCATACCTCTAAACCAGGTCATTTGTCGTTTTGCGAATTGATGAATAGCTATATTTAATTGATTAAACATCTCATCGTAACCTAACTGCCCCAAAACATGCAGCGTTAAATATTTGTATTCCAAACCATAATAGATTAGATCTTGCGGATCAATACCCGATTGAATGAGGTGTCGTACTTCATCAATCATCCCACCATCCAAACGATCTTTTAGTCGTTTTGTGATTTTTTGACGACGCACCTCCCTATCTACATTCACACCTATGATAAGTGGTTTTACTTCAGGCAAATCAACCACAATCTCTGGATTTTGAGCATAATAGTCTTCTATTTCGATACCTCTTATTGCGCGCTTTTTAGTATCAGAATCGGTAGTATTATGTAAAGTTTTATAACTCGCCAGAATAGCAGTTAATTCTTCCAAACTTTTATCTTCCAACTCAAGTCTTAACGATTCATTAACAGGCACATTAATTAACTTGTACTTACTCAACACCGATTCTATGTATAAACCAGTGCCGCCACATAAGATCGGTAGCATACTATTTTGCTGTACCTTTTCGAAACAAGTGAAAAAATCGCGTTGATACTCAAATAAGTTATACTTATAACCCGCATCTACAATATCTATTAAATGATAAGGAATTGAAATATCATCTATTGTATAATCAGAATAATCCTTACCTGTACCTAAATCCATTCCTTTATAAACTTGACGAGAATCAGCACTTATGATTTCTCCTCCAATACGAGCAGCTAGATTCGTTGCTAAGGTTGTTTTTCCGGAAGCGGTAGGTCCTAAAACCACTATTAAATTATACTTATCTGAAAATGGAGTCATAAGGTGTTTCGTTGATGGGTTTTTAAATTGGCTAATAAAATAACTGAAATACCCATACTTAGTCGCTCATCCAGTTATAAAACAGCACAAAATGATCATGCAACAGCATCATACAAAGATAAAGAATAGAAATAGAACATCATCCCTTATGTCAAATCAAAGCATCCTTTTGATTTTTTTCTACTTTTGCATGCATGACAGACATCAAAAGTAAAACATCCATTATTCAGATGTACAGCAGGTTATTCATAACCATCACAAACCTCATTTTCCAACCTAAGAAAATGTGGCGTGACGTAGTGCATACCAAAAACACAATAGACCAAACACTTACCAACTATAACTTGCCAACCATAGGATTTTTAACAGTGGTTGCATTTACGTGGCATTGCATTAGCAACGAAACGTTATCATTTCCCGATGCAATAAAAAAGGCTATATTTATATTTAGCGCCTGTTTCTTTGGTTTGTTCATCAGCTTTTTCCTTCTCCTTAAATTTTTTGACCTTACAAAAAGGGTTTTGAGAAAAGAAACTGTTTTTAAAATCGTTGCGCTACCTGCAAATGTTATTTATATACTTAGTATTATACAAGTTATACACCCTCACAGTTGGTTGTGGTGGTTTGCCTTATATATACTTTTCATTGTATGGAATGGAATAAGTATCTTTATGCTCGATACTAAGTATAGGTTATGGCACACACTAATAATTTCTATTAGCATTGTACTGCCTCCTATTTTGCTTATAAATTTATTTAATCTACTCATCATCATATAATTATGGGTCTTTCATCACCTAAAATAAACATAAAAAACAAGCGTTCTTCGTTTGATTTTGAGCTAATAGAACGATTCACAGCTGGCATCCAACTGGCTGGAACCGAAATCAAGTCGATTAGACTAGGCAAAGCCAGTTTAGTGGATTCTTTTTGTTTCTTTATTAAAGGAGAGCTTTGGCTTAAAGGAATGCGGGTTTCAGAGTATTTTTACGGAACCTACAACAACCATGTACCCGAAAGAGAACGAAAACTGCTACTCAACAAAAAAGAGCTTGTTAAGTTGGAGCGAAAACTCAAAGATGTAGGTTTAACCATCGTTCCTGTACGCTTATACCTAAACGAACGAGGCTTAGCAAAAATAGATATTGCCTTAGCAAAAGGTAAAAAACACCACGACAAGCGTGAAACATTAAAACAAAAAGATGCTAATCGTGAAATGGATCGAGTTAGAAAAAAATATTAAATTGCATGCCACACGCAACCTACAGCAATAGAATGCATCTGTATACTAAATAGTACATGTAAGTGATAACCAACTTAGACGCCAACATTAAAGCATGCCAAAACGGCAAAGCACAGGCACAAAAGCTTATTTATGAAGCTTTTGCTCCAAAGATGTATGGAATATGTTTAGGTTACTGCAAAGAGAGGGCTACTGCTGAAGACTGTTTACAAGAAGGTTTTATTAAGGCTTTCACAAAAATTGAGTTATTTAGATTTGATGGTTCTTTTGAAGGCTGGCTGAGACGCATTATGGTAAATACGGTAATTGAACACCTACGAAAAAAAAGAATCGTAACCTTTGTGGATGAATACCCTCCCTTGAGAATTGAATATGAAGAGCAGTTTGAAGAAGACGAATACAGTACAGAAGATATTATGCAACTTATGCAAGAATTACCGCCAAAATATCGAATGGTACTAAATTTATATGCAGTGGAAGGATATTCACATCAAGAAATAAGTAGTGCTTTAAACATTTCGTTAGGCACATCAAAATCGAATTTATCTCGAGCTAGACAATGGCTAAAAAAACGAATGGAAGAAAGAATTATTGAAAAAAATCGTGCTATATGCTAAATAAAGACCAACATATAGATCGTATTTATAAGGAGGCGTTTTCAAATATGGAAGACGCAACGCCACCATCATTCATATGGGACAATATCAATGCAGAACTGAGTTCTCAACGTAGAATCAAACGCCAATTGTTTATTTGGCGTAGTGTAGCGGCGGTAGCTAGCATATTGTTTATCACCTCTTTATTTCTATTTACCATATCACAATCACCTACAAAACAACTTGCAGTCAATGACGCCATGACTAGCGAGCCCATAAAAACAATGAAGGCTAAGAATGCTGATCACATTTCAATGTCACATAATGAAATGGTAATACATTCCAAAATCGAAAATAAAAAAGACATCTCTAAACAAGAGTCTCCTAATGAACAGTCATCACTAAAAAGCACACAAACGACAGCTCATAATAAGACGTATAACTCAGAGTCGAAAAACGTAGTTACCAACACGGCACATCGTCCTGAAGATTTTTCAAAGCTAACGGCTCAAAACATCAACTCAATAGATCTTACGAATGACATTAACTATCTAGCAAACAAAAAAATAGAAAAAAAGAAAGCTAAAAAAACGTATTATCCATTGTATTATACTCAAGACAAACCATCTAAAAACAATCATCAAATTGCAATTGGCGGTGCTGTATCACCATCCTACAACTACCGAGAAGCTAGTTATGATGGAGTCCAATCTAACTATGATGAAGCGGGTGTAACATCAATGGGCGGAGGTTTTAATGTACGATTAAAAGGCGTAAAAAGATGGAGCTTTGAATCTGGTGTACTGTATAGTAAAATAGGCCAAGAGTCTAACAGAGACCCAATTATAGAGCAAGAGTACGAACGCACCAGTTTCAGCGGATTATTACCTAAAGGTCAGGCCGCACCTTTAGTAAAAGCACAAAATTCAATGGGTACTATTACCGTACAAGAAACCGTAAATACGCAAGCCACTAGTTCAGACCTATGGCGCGCACCAGCATATCAAACACCCAAACAAATAACAAACATCTCACAATCATTGGATTACATCGAAGTGCCATTACTTGCGCGATACGCTATTTACACTGGTCAACCAAGCATCAACATTTTGGGTGGTGTGAGTACAAATTTTTTAATTAACAACCAAGCTACAACTACTGATAACTATAATGAAGTGAGTATTAGCGAAACTGAAAACATTAACCCTATTGCCATCAGCAGTTCAATTGGATTAGGTTTTGAGATGCCATTAAACAAGACAATAAGCTTTAGCATTGAGCCTAGATTTAAATACTATTTAAACTCAATAAGTACCAACGACCAAGTGACATTCAAACCCTATTCGTTAGGTGTGTTTGGAGGCATAATCATTAATTTATAATTACTTCAGCGACTCTACCATTTGGTAAAAAAGACCTTTTTGAGCTAAGAGCTCGTCAGCAGCACCGATCTCTGCAACCCCACCTTTTTGCATGACCACCACATAATCAGCTAGTTTAATCGTTGATAAACGATGACTTATGATAATGGCGGTTTTGCCATTTGTAATCTCCTTAAAGTGATTAATTAGGTTTGCTTCGGTAAACGCATCTAACGAACTAGTAGGTTCATCAAGAATTATAATTTGACCTTGATTAAAGAAAGAACGTGCCAAAGCAGTACGTTGCCATTCACCCTGACTTAATTGCTCACTACCCTTAAATAGATTACCAAGAATAGTATCGTACCCATATTCAAGCTCTTTAAACATGGTGTGAATTCCTGCATCCTGAGCAGCCTGCGTTACATCTCCATCAATGGGCGTTCGCTTAACATTCCCATACCAAATATTATCATGAGCAGACACGTTATAAAGCATAAAGTCTTGGAAGATAACGCTCATATTTTTGGCCATTTCAGGTTGTGAAATATATTTCAGATCCGTGTTATCAAACAATATACGCCCTTGCTGTGGTTTATACAAACCTGTTAAAAGTTTTACCATCGTGGTTTTCCCACTTCCATTGGCTCCTACCAAAGCCACTGTTTTGCCCACAGGAATATGAAGGTTAACATCTTTCAAAATCCATTTTGACGCATTGGGGTAACGAAAACTAACCCCTTCTAGTGTTATACCGTTACTTAATTTAGAAGGGAATAAGATATCTTTATTTTCATCTTCAATCACTTGTAGTTTCTGAAACTCAAAGAAATTTTTAAGAAACAGATTATCCTCGTACAACGAATTAACTCTTGTTAGTAATTCTTGTAAAACAGCATTACCTCTTTGTAATGCCAAGAAATACATAACCATAACCCCACTTGATATATGTCCTTTAACAGCCTCCAGAATAATATAGGCAAAAACTACCAACAAGGAAAAAGTAGAAAACAATTGAACAACCAGCTCTAACAATGACTTAGAGAACAGCAACTTCCATTGTTTATCTCGTAATTCATTGCGTTTAGATTCATATAAACTTAAAAAAGTAGAACCTAAATCAAACACCCTCAACTCCTTCGCAAATTCTTTTAAAGTCAATAAACTATTAAAGTAATGCACGCGTCGCTCGTCCTCAGTTTGCTCTTTGCGGAGATTATATACTTTTTGAGAATAAAACAAACGAAAAAGCACAATAGGGGTTGCAGTCAGTATAATAAAAGGAACTAAGAACCAATGCAAAGCTGTTAAAACAGCCATTATAAGCACCAAGGTAATGACGTTTTGTATTACCCCTAATATGCCATAAAAAATACTTGTTGGTCGATGAGTTGAATCGCTAAGTGCACGATAAAACACATCCTGATAATTAGAGTCTTCATAAAAACCATAAGGTATATTCATGGTTTTCTGATGGATGAGTCTTTGAATATAATCATTGATTGCATAGGACTGTCGCTCTTTGACAAGCACACTAATAGATCCGGTAAAGGCATTCAGCAAAAAGAATAACCCTACCAATCCAATGGCTATATAAACTTGATTAAAATCTGGTTGGCTGGCATTTTCTGCCACCACCCCTCCAACTAAATCAACCAATAATTTGACTACGTAAAGTAACATCAGCGGCAAAACACCCCTAAATATAACCATTAAAGCATTTATAAAAGTCCATTTTGGGGAACTATTATAAACGATACCAATGGCTTGTTTAACGTAAAAGAATACTTCGGACAGTTTGGATTTCATGAGGTACTTCGTTATTAGGCACTAAAATAACATAAAAATGTAATAAGTAAACACAACTTATATTTTAGAGTAACGCACAAATAACTTGCAATAGACCAATCGAGAAAAGAACACTACAAAACCTAAATAACCAGTAAAACGAACCATTAACCAACGCCAAACAATAAATCTTAAAACGCTAGTCTTAACAATCTTCCCAGATCTAGAGCGCGACTCAACCTCTCCTTTTAGGAGATTAACATCAAATGGGGCATCAAACTGCTTTAACCCATCACCCTTGCAATAAGCCAATTCACCCTTAATTTTTATTAATCGATGAGCAACTAAAACATCACCTCTATCAAACACCACGATAGCGCCAGGTTTGTATATTTGTTTAGGCACCACTAGCAACGAATCGCCAGGTTGAAGAAGTGGAAACATACTATACCCCTGAGCGATTAGCTCAACATTCATCCCCTCATCAAACATTTTCAGAGCTAGTAATCTAAATTTTTCTTTCATCAAATTGCGTTCTTACAAAATTCACGATATCAGTATCAGGTTTAAAACCCAGTTCAAAAACCTCATAAGACTTAGTGATTTGCTCCAACAAACCTAACTGAAACTCAACGTGATTCTTATTGTAATGATGTTGAATACAGTTTCCCATTAGACCTAGCGTAGCTTGAATAGTAGATAATGGTTTAATATAGTTATGCAGAGATTGTTTAATTAAGAACAACTTAGAAAGAGCTACTGTCTTCGAGTAATCTTCATAATATGGCATTGGAGTATTATTAAGTTCAACCCCATTATCGCGCACTGAGATAATAACCCGATCGTCGTTAATGATAGTTGCACCCATCTGCCGCCATAGAGCGGCCATGGTTGATTTACCAGTACCCGACACCGCAGAAAAAAGGTAACCATTTCCACCATCGTTTACAGCAGAGGCATGGATAATTAAAGCTTGATGGCTACGAACCATTTCAACCAAGGACAAAATTCCTAGCGGATGAAAAAAGGGATCTAGCTCAAACGTTTCATTCAATTTAGGAACCAAATTAACCGATATTGTTTTGGATGACATTTCATAGATAGCTAGACCACTAATTAAAGTCGGATGATTTTGAAATTCAAAAAAGATACCTTTTTCATTATCCTTAGTGACTATTGACCAACGGTAAGGTATTTCATCTTGAAAAGAATCATTTCCACAAAAAACAGGAATCAAAAGAGATTCATCAAGCCCATCGCTGGGATGAAAATCAAAAATCCAATGGTTATCAGACAAAAGAGTAGATACTTCAAATAAAGTAGACCCATTGTGAGAAGGGAAACAAAACAAAGAGGCATGGAAATTAACTAAAATCTCCATGCCTCCAACGATGTATTTTTTACTACTAACCACGTTATTAACCAAACTTATTTATAATTAGGTGTATTTCCTTCAAATGGTGTACCACTTTTTAAGGTACGTGTAGAAGGTGGCCCAGATGGTGATGCCGCCGCAGGAAAAGGAGGATCTGGATCGATAGGAGGACTAGTCATCATCACCAGAGAAATATCCTTATCTAACATATGTACCTCGATAAGAGGTTTGGTATATTTTCGTTTTTTCATTGTAAGTAACTCTTATCCTCAATTAACTATTTTAACTACACCAACGACTAAGGCTTTATCTATAAAACTGTTTAAGTCTAGTATAGCTTGTTGTTCATTTATTTCAAATTCTTCCAAAATCTTAATCAAAATAGTTTCTTTCAAAACTGGCTCTGACATAAAACTAAAAATAAAGGCACCTACTTCATTTACCGAAAAAACTTTATCCATTTGAGCCACAGCACCAACTAATGGCACTATTACCAACTCGTTACCGATGCGTTTTTCAACAAAATTAGAACCTTTAATAAAATACATCTCATTCAAAAGCTACCATTTAATGGGATAAAAATAACTAAAATGCTTTAAATAAGCACACAAAGCACTAATTAAGTAAATAATTTATTTCTAAACAAAAAAATATCATTAAACATAACAAGAATTTTCCATTAAATAACAACTCTTGCAAAAGGAATTACATCTTGATTTACAAAATCATTGTTTAAATATTTAAAATAAGCACTCACGGCTATCATAGCCGCGTTGTCTGTGGTATACGCTAGTTCTGGAACAAAAGTTTTCCAACCGTATAACTTTTCACCATCTTTAACACTTTTACGAAGTCCGCTATTTGCTGAAACCCCACCAGCTAAGGCAATTTGTTTAATGCCAGTCTCTTTAGATGCTTTAATTAATTTATCCATCAGAATATCAACAATACTCTTTTGTAATGAAGCACACAGGTCGGCTTTATGCTCTTCTATAAAATTAGGATTCAGTTTAATCTGATCTCTCAAAAAATACAAAACCGAAGTTTTTAAACCACTAAAACTATAATTATAATTATCCACACGAGGTTTACTAAATTTAAACTCATTTGGATTCCCAAGCTTAGCAAACTTATCTACCAAAGGCCCCCCTGGGTAAGGCAACCCCATAATCTTGGCACATTTATCAAACGCTTCTCCAGCAGCATCGTCAATAGTTTGACCAAGTATCTCCATCTGATTATAAGCACTCACCTTAATAATCTGACTGTTTCCTCCAGAAACTAGAAGACACAGAAATGGAAATTCAGGTTGTTGAGTTGGTTTATCAGCTTCT
>QKIO01000061.1 GCA_003251015.1 Bacteroidales bacterium | reverse complement strand
GCCTCCGGCCAAACAAACAAAGCCTCGGAATAACCTGGGGCTTTTTACTTTATAAGCCCTGCTTTCGTAAGCTGTTCCATAATTTGTTCTTTGGTAATGTTTTCGAGTTGGCTCTTATCGGAGGTAAACCTCGTTATCTTCGGTTACAAGGTAAGTGATAACTCTTGCGCCACCAGATTTACCTTTTCCTTTAGAGGTAACGGCCATGCGTATTTTATGAATGCCGTGGCCAATATTAATACCAGAATCTGGTTGCTCTTTCAGGATTTTGGTAAGTTCCTGTAAATCGGCTTTCAGAGAAGGGTGTTTCTTAGCAAGCTTCTTAAAAAACTTTTTAAAGTCGGGGGTTGGATATATGCTATAACTCATTTAAAAAATCTTCAGCCGATTGTTTTTCAATTTTACCTTCCTGCATCAGTTTAACCTGGTTCAGGCTGCCCTGCAGTTCGTTTAATGCCTTTTTATCCACTTCTGGCACTTCCACGTAATCCAAAGTTTTAATGAACTCTAAAAAAGTGCTGAATTTATTATCGCTAATATTTAATGTCAATTGTTTCATAATTTAAAGTTTTATCCGGCGTAAGCCTGTTTAGCTTTATAATCACGTATTGCGAGGTCAAGAAAGTTAATTATCATTTTCTTAGTATCTCCTCCCATATCTTGTATCGCCTCAAACTTTTTGAATAGTTCCTTATCCTTTATTTGAGTTATATCATCACTTAAAGCATCAGCAGAAACCCCAAGGGCATCGGCAATCGCCTTTAATGCATTAGCAGGAGGAACGCTTGTTCCAAGCTCATACCTTGAAAGGCTTTTAACGTTTATTCCGGCAGCTTTAGAAAGCTCGTTTTGCGAGATGTTTTTTTGGTGCCTTATCAATCTTATGCGCTCAGAAATAGTCATAATCGAGATTTATTAAGGATATAATGTCCTTATTGCTTCAATATACAACAAATATATGGATTTTATTTTAAATATATCTCTTTATTGTCTTGTTGGTAAGTTTCAAATTAATGTTTTTTGGACAAATGTGAGAGTGAATGGTTTTATTGAACTTTCGTTAATGGCTGATGTGAAACTAAAAAACAACGTATGTTATTGGTATGTGGATTGTTCTGTAGGTAGACTTAGTTTTGTTAATGATGCAAAATTACGTGGTAAAAGTATCGAAATTACCGGCTCAACAGTAGGCGTTTATTTATCTACAGGTGTAGATTTTCTACTTACCGATAATATTGCCCTTGGGTTAATGAATGGTAGTGTTGATGAAATGGATGTAGGTGGGAAGAAATTAGAGTTAGACGAACCAGAAAGTTCACTAACAATTGATGGTCTTATTGGCTTAAAAATTTATTTGTAGAGTAAACTCCATTCTAAATGCCGAATCGCCTTTATGTAATAATCATTATTGCATGAAGGCGATTCGGCATATATTGACTTTGTTTTCAACTCCCAATAGCCTCCAAAACAATTGTTTTCGACTCTGGCGTAAACGGTATTTGGAGCGCGCTGGCGTGTCCTTTTTTAGACATTTTAAGCCATGTGTTTTGGATAATGCGTTTTAGTTTCTCGCTGTCACTTTTGTGTTGTTCTATAAATGCATCAAGGTAAAACTCTAGAAACACTAAACACACCACATCCTCCAATGTTTGACTATTGGCATCGTTCTTAAGATCTGTTTTGGCCATCATAAATGTTACTTGCTCAATAGAATTGGCATTATAACCGGCCTCTTTTAATAATAAAGCCGTTTTGTTTGCTTGGTAACTGTACAAAAAGGTTCTCCATTGATGATATCCTTTTCTATCCATAGGATACGATTTGCGTGGTATTTCCCAGCGATAGAGATGCTGACAATGAGCGGCCAGGATCAACTCTTCGGTGGCATCAGGCTTAAACATTGCTAATGTTTGCACCATACGATGGGCATAAAGCAACTCTTTTGAGATGGAGACGCCTTCATGTTCGATGATGTCGGTGTCTTGAGTATAAACTTCGTTGATAAGAGAAATGGCTTTGGTATAATTTGTATTTTGGCTCATGGTCATTAGTTTTAGATAAAGTAGAATCTATAAAACACCAAAAGCGGAAGTAAGTTCCGCTTTTGGTGTTATTTTGGTATTTAACTGTTATCGTTTTGGTTTATCGCCTGCGTGACTAGCTACCTGTCCGTTTAGTAACCCTTTGTATTTAGGAAGGTCTTTTAAGAGAGCCAATCCTTCGCTTAGTTCGGCATCTTTTTTAAGTCCTACTTCGATGGCTCCTTTTTGATAGTAGTAACGTTTAGCAATTTCAACGGCTAACAACTCTTCAATTTCATCTTTAAACAGGTTTAAGTCTTTATTAACATCTAACTTAAGCATGTCTTCCAATTGCTTAAATTCGGTTGAAGCCACATCAAAATAATCTTCTTTTTTAGCAGTGTCAATCAATTCCTTTAGTTTCTCTTGGGTTGAAGACTTGTATTTAAAGTCGGTTTTCCCATTTACAAAGGCCTTAAAATTGTTGTAAGTATCATCACTAATTGTAAAGTCGTTAGCTGCTGCAATGGTTTTGTTTTTGATGGCAAATTCTGTTGCGTAATCAAATATCATCTGTTGTGTAATGAGTGCATAGGTGATGTTTGAATATTTCTGCATCTCCACCTTAATGTCTGGCGAAATACCTCCTCCATCATAAACCGTACGTCCATTTTTAGTTTTAAACATACTAATAAGCGAATCGGGTATGAGACCTACGCTGCCATCCTCTTCGCGGTGGGTGTAATCTAATGCTTGTATGCATCGACCTGATGGCACATAATATTTAGCAGTTGTTACTTTTAGTTTGCTGTTGTACGATAAGTTACGTGTTGTTTGTACCAAACCTTTACCAAACGAACGTTGGCCAATGATTACCGCACGGTCTAAATCTTGCAAAGCGCCCGATACAATTTCGGAAGCCGAAGCCGAACCACGACTCACCAATACTGCTAGTGGCATTACCGTATCTATTGGTTCGCGTGTGGCGTTGTATATTTTATCCCATTGCTTTACTTTGCCTCTAGTAGCCACCACTTCAGAGCCTTTAGGCACAAATAAATTAACAATCTTAACGGCTTCATCTAACAAACCACCAGGGTTGCCACGTAGGTCAAGTATCATTTTTTTTGCTCCTTTGCGGTCACGCAAATCAATAAATGCGTCTTCTATTTCGCGGCTGCAATTTTGAGTAAAGCTACTAAGTATGATAATGCCCGTTTCAGAATCTACCATACCAGCATATTGTACTGGGTTAATCTGTATTTTCTGACGTTGAAACTCAAAGGTTAGTGGTTTGGCTTCACCGGGACGCTCTACTTTAACTTTAAGTATTGTGTTGACATCTCCTTTTAACAAATCACTCACTTCTGATGAGCTTTTCTTTACCATGCTTTTGCCGCCAATCTCCAAAATCTTATCGCCAGCTTTAAGTCCTGCTTTAGCTGCAGGAAAGCCTTCGTACGGTTCAGCAATAACCACATAATCCCCCTTTTTAGAAATTAACGAACCGATACCAGCATACTCGCCAGTGGTCATAAAGGTAAAATCATCAATCTCCGACTCAGGAATGTAAGTGGTGTAAGGGTCTAGGGACTCCAACATGCTATTGATACCTTCGGTAATTAGTTTGTCGGGATTGGTCTCATCCACATAATAACTGTTCAATTCTCTAAACAGCGTGTAGAAAATATCTAAATTCTTAACAACTTCAAAATTGCGTTTGTCGTCGTTAAACCCGTATAAACCAAAAACAATCACGAATGCAACCGATAGTGACGCTATCCATTTGACTCTTTTTTTACCCAGAAATTCTTTCATGTTGTGCCTTTATTATTTCAGTGTCTTGTTTTGTTAAGTTACCTTTCCCATACAGGGACGAAAGCAAAGTTAGTATTTCTGCTTAATTACAATAGTTAAATATATGCTAAAGAAATTATTTAGATGTAACATCCTATTCTAATACATACGTAATCGGCACTAAACCAATGTGATTTAAAGTTTATGCCTATTGATATTGGGGCGCTAAAGTAATAGGTGAAGTAGTAATTTTGAAACAGATAGTCTGGCTGTTCAAAATCAGAATAGATGTAATAGCCAAGCTGCTGCCCTATGCGAATGGTGTTGATTATAAACTCATTACCAGCAATAATGCCCATGTTATAGTTGTTTCCTAACGGCGAAATTTGATATTCAACTAAGCCACCTCCAGTAATGGCATTTAGGCGTGTTAAAGCTCGACTATATAGTGGTATAGCGCTTATAATATGGCGTTGGTTTGTGTAGCTTGTATCTGATTTACTGGCATAGCCCACTGTTAAGTCATATTGATTATCTGGCCTTGATCTCTTTGACACATAATGAGGTAAAGGTGGTACGCGATAATTACTCAAGGCTTGCTCTATACCAATGCTAACTTGTGGAAAATTAAATCCTTCATTGGGTAAAGTGATTCCGCCATTGGTGATGTGAGTATAACCACCGCTTAGTTTGATGGATAACAAAGGACTTAAGTCAAAATAATTAGTCACTCCAACGTAAAATGGTACATTTAAATTTGACCCGTAAATTATATTTGTTGCATTACTTGAGGCATCGTAGGGATTACTTAACCATGTAAGCCCCATACCTCCTTTAAGAGAAAAACGCCAAAGTCCCCGCGCCTTTAAGTAGGGTTCGACATATAGAATGGCATTGATGCCATAACCCAAATTGGACGACCCTAGATTTAGATA
>QKIO01000105.1 GCA_003251015.1 Bacteroidales bacterium | reverse complement strand
CTTTTGCGTTTGGGTTATGAGGCAGAGATTACTGCTGATCCAGAAGCAATTATCAAAGCTGATAAGGTTATTTTTCCAGGGGTAGGAGAGGCTAGTACAACAATGGACTACTTACGCAAAACAGAATTGGATAAAGTGATTGTAAATCTAAAACAACCTGTGTTAGGCGTGTGTTTAGGTATGCAGTTGATGTGTAGCCATTCTGAAGAAGGAGATGCCTCGTGTTTGAATATTTTTGATGAAAAAGTGGTTAAGTTTCAGTTGCCCAACCCCAATCCTCAAAACATAAAAATACCGCACATGGGTTGGAATCGCATTTACGATGTGAAAAGTGATTTGTTTGACGCCTCTTTGGAAGGTGAGTTTGTGTATTTTGTGCATAGCTTTTATGTAGCAAAAGGCCTAGATACAGCTGCTGCAACTGATTATATTTTACCATATAGCTCTGCTTTACAAAAAGATAATTTTTTTGCCACTCAGTTTCACCCAGAGAAAAGTGGGCCTGTTGGTGAACGAATTCTTAAGAATTTCCTTAATCTATAATGGTTCTAGAAAGTTCCCATGAAGGAGATATGCTTATATACTAGAATCTTGCTACAATATAAAACATGAATAAAATAGATATAATTCCAGCCATCGATTTAATAGACGCAAAATGTGTTCGTTTAAGTCAGGGTGATTACAATACTAAAAAAATATATAACGAAGACCCACTTGAAGTAGCCAAAGAATTTGAAGATGCGGGTATTCGTCGTTTGCATCTAGTGGATTTGGATGGTGCAAAGGCCGGTCATATCATCAATCATAAGGTGTTAGAGCGTATAGCGAATAAGACCAATCTTATTATTGATTTTGGTGGTGGTCTAAAAACAACGAAAGATCTAAATATTGCCTTCGAAAGTGGCGCCGCCATGATTACGGGTGGGAGTATTGCTATAAAAAACCCTGCTGAGTTTGAGGGATGGCTTGCAACCTATGGTAGCGACAAAATTATTTTGGGCGCGGATGCTAAAGATGGTAATATTGCCGTTACTGGTTGGTTAGAAGAGACTAACGAAAAGTTAATCCCTTACATCAAAAATTATTTTGCCAAAGGCATTACCAAAGTTATTTGTACTGATATTAGTAAGGATGGTATGTTACAAGGGCCATCTACTGATTTGTATAAGGAAATATTGGTTGAAATGCCTGATTTGTATCTTGTTGCCAGCGGAGGTGTTTCGTGTTTGGAGGATATTGAACAATTAGCCTTAGCCAAAGTGTCTGCGGTTATCTTTGGAAAAGCTATTTACGAAGGACGTGTTACTCTAAAAGAACTGAGGCGATTTTTATAATAGGATTGGCTCTCTAAAAACTATTTAAATGTTATCAAAACGTATTATACCTTGCCTCGATATTAAAAACGGGCAAACGGTTAAAGGGGTTAAGTTTTTAGAAATTCAAGAGGTTGGTGATCCTGTAGAGCTTGGCGCTTTATACGCTGAGCAGGGAGCTGACGAACTTGTTTTTCTTGATATTACTGCCAGTCACGAAGGACGTAAAACGTTTGTTGATTTGGTTAAACGAATTGCTCGTAATGTCAACATCCCATTTACCGTAGGTGGTGGAATATCTGAATTGAGAGATGCCGATGCTCTTCTTAATGCGGGTGCCGACAAAATTTCTATCAATTCATCTGCAGTTCGCAATCCTCAGTTGATTAGTGATATGGCTCGTAATTTTGGAAGCCAATTTGTGGTTTGTGCCATTGATGCTAAACAATTGCAAGGCGACGAATGGGTGGTTACTGTTAATGGTGGACGCATTCCAACTGATAAAAGATTGTTCTCTTGGGCTAAAGAGGCCGAGGATCGTGGTGCTGGTGAAATTTTATTTACGAGCATGGATCACGATGGGGTGAAGCAAGGTTTTGCAAATCATGCGCTGGCTAAATTAAGTGATGAATTGAATATCCCTATTATTGCCTCTGGCGGAGCGGGTTCGATGGAACATTTTAATGATGTATTTACTCTAGGCAAAGCTGATGCAGGCTTAGCTGCAAGCATTTTTCATTTTAAAGAAATACCTATTCCTGAGTTAAAGCGGTTCTTATCTCAAAAGGGGATTCCAATAAGATTGTAATGCTGTTAGCAGGTTTTTACCCGTATTTAGTACAGAGTTTAAGAATTATATTTTACTAGCTTTGTGCTCAGTTAATTAAATAATCATTTGTGTCTTGATTCTTCAATCTTGACACTAACACTAGGATAATGAATATCAATTTCGACAAATTAGGAAACGGTTTAGTGCCTGCCGTTATTCAAGATGACTCAACCAGCAAGGTGTTGATGTTAGGTTTCATGAATAAAGAAGCCTTTGATAAAACTCAAAAGGAAGGTAAAGTAACCTTTTTTAGTCGCACTAAAAGCAGGTTGTGGACAAAAGGCGAAGAGTCTGGTAATTTCCTAAACGTGGTTTCTATAGCAGTAGATTGTGACGAAGATTCCTTATTGATTAAGGTTAATCCAGTTGGTCCTACTTGCCATAAGGGAACGGATACGTGTTGGAACGAAGAGAATAAACAAGAAGATGTAATGTTTTTAAAGCAGCTTCAAGATTTTATTGATAAGCGCAAACAAGAAATGCCTGAAGGCTCTTATACTACCAAATTATTTAATAAAGGCATTCGCACCATCAGTCAAAAAGTAGGCGAAGAAGCCATTGAAACGGTGATTGGTGCCATGGCCAACGACGACGAGAATTTCTTGTACGAAGGAGCTGATTTGTTATATCACTTAACAGTACTATTGACTCATAAAGGCTATCGAATCGAAGATTTAGCTCGTGAGTTGAAGAAACGACATAAATAAATTTTAAGTTAGACTTTTAGCCTGTGTGCTAAAAGTCTTTTTTTTGACACATCTACTATTCCTATGGTTGATAAGCTAATAAATGCATATTATACACCAGGCTCGCCGCTGCACCATATTCTAATTACACATAGTAAGGCGGTTCGAGATAAAGCATTGGAAATATGTGTTAGACATCCTGAATTAAATGCTGATACCATCTTTATTGCAGAGGCAGCTATGCTTCACGACATTGGTATTTTTATGACTCACGCGCCAGGTATTCAGTGCGTGGGTGATAAGCCTTACATTTGTCACGGCTATTTAGGTCGTGAATTATTAGAGTTGGAGGGTTTTCCTAAGCACGCTTTAGTGTGTGAACGCCATACGGGTACAGGTCTTACTGTTGAGACTATCATCTCCCAAAATTTACCTATTCCACATCGCAATATGCGCCCAGTAAGTGTTGAAGAAGAGATAATTTGTTTTGCAGATAAATTTTTCAGCAAGAGTCGCGAACTAACTACACCCAAAACCATTTCTCAAATCAGAAAAACACTTGCTAAACATGGCACAGAGGGGCTTCTTTTGTTTGATATATGGTGTGAACGATTTTTGTAAAGCTGTAGTTAAATAGCTTCACTACTAAATAGATTATCGCTATTTAACAAAGTCGAAGGTCGTATCAGACCAACTGCCAATAAGAGGTATCAACTTAGTAGTGCCTTGTATGGCAGAGATTAAACCTATAAGCCATAGAATAAAAGAGACTATTCCAATGATGTTGGCAATTAGCCCTAGGCCAACTAATCCAAGTAACTTAACGATAATGCCAGTTACAAACACTAGAGACAATACTCCTAACGATTGGCGTAAGTGAAAGCGTGAAAAATTACTTTTTGGATTTTCATTTTGGCGGAGAATAAGTGCTATTATCCATCCAATTGGTGTAATGTAGCTAACTATAGCTATTGTTTTATCATCGTTACTCATGCGTTCCCTATTTTAAGTATTCTTGATGAATTATTTTGCCTTCGGTAATGACAGATAAACCTTGCGATCCTGTCGTGTTTATCATTAATGCCTCAACCAGTAATTGAGAATCACCTGTTGTACGTCCCCATTGAACAATAAAGTTGTCCCCAGTGCCCCCTTGCTTGTCTTTTTTTACAACCACTAAGTCGTACGATTCTAAAGGTCCTAATGTCAACATGCTCTTGT
>QKIO01000159.1 GCA_003251015.1 Bacteroidales bacterium | reverse complement strand
GTTACATCCAGCTCAAAATCGCCATCCACATTAGAGCAAGTGCCTTTAAGAGCCTCATCTAAAATACTAATATTTACAAACGGTAAAACCTCGTTTGATAACTTATCCTTAACGGAACCATTAATTTTTAAAACTTGCGCAATAGAATTACAAACACATCCTACAAACAAGCAGAAACAAATTAACAGAAATTTAAAAACCATGAATTTCATTGTGTATGACAAAAACAACTAAATAGCAGTAAATTAAACAATATTCTTGACAACAAAAAAATAATTGAAAAAACAGAAAAGATGCTAATTTAAAATATACATTTGCAGCCTTATTTTCATAGTATGTCAACAGGTCATTCTGGTCATTTGCGTAGCTTAAGCTACGGTGGAGTATTGGTTTCATTAGGCATAATCTTTGGTGATATAGGCACCTCTCCATTATATGTATTAAAAGCCATTATTGCATCCACATCAAGTATAAACAACGACTTTGTACTCGGGGCTTTATCATGCATAATATGGACACTTACACTACAAACCACTATTAAATATGTAATTATCACCCTTCAGGCTGACAACCGAGGTGAAGGGGGTATTTTCTCACTATTTGCCTTATTACGCCGCAAGAAAAAATGGTTGTATGTATTTGCCATTATAGGAGGAAGTACCTTATTAGCTGATGGTGTGATTACCCCATCAATTACTGTAACCTCAGCCATCGAAGGATTAAGCATCTTACACCCCAACATTCCCACGGTTGGTATTTCTATGGCCATCATATTTTTTCTATTCTTCATTCAACAATTTGGAACTTCATTTATAGGCAAGGCTTTTGGACCTATTATGTTTGTATGGTTTACAATGCTTGGCGTACTAGGACTCTCTTCACTAATTCACGCGCCAATTATTCTAAAAGCATTCAACCCTTATTACGCCATCAATTTAATAACTTCTCACCCATCTGCTCTATTTTTATTAGGAGCGGTATTTTTATGCACCACAGGAGCTGAGGCATTGTATACCGATTTAGGACATTGTGGCATACAAAACATTAGAGCTAGTTGGGCATATGTAAAAATAATGCTGATCTTAAATTACCTAGGTCAAGGAGCATGGATCATTAATCACGGTACAGAGGCGTTAAGTGGCAGTAATCCTTTTTATTCCATCATGCCAATTTGGTTTGTGAGCATAGGTGTAATCATTGCAACGCTTGCTGCAGTCATTGCTAGCCAAGCGCTCATAACAGGTTCATTTACTCTTATTAGCGAGGCTATTTCGCTCAACTTTTGGCCTAAACTAAAAATGAAATACCCCTCTCAGGCCAAAGGACAAATGTATATTCCTGTTGTGAATCGTTTTCTATTTTTTGCTTGCATTGGTGTAATCTTATTATTCCAAACCTCCTCCAACATGGAAGCAGCCTACGGCCTATCCATTACCATCACCATGCTAATGACCACCCTACTCATGTTGTATTATCTCTCTATGAGGCGCGTAAAAACAATTTACATAATTGTTTTTGGATTGATATTTTTAACAGTAGAAAGCTCATTTTTTATTGCTAACATCATCAAATTTTTTCACGGAGGATGGTTTACAGTGGTAATTGCCACCATACTCGGACTAATAATGACCATCATGTTTAAAGGGAGAGTCGTGCGTAATCGATTTATCACTTATAGCAAAATAGCTGAATATTTACCAATACTAAATGATTTAAGCCAAGACCAAACCATTCCTAAATATGCCGAAAACTTGGTTTACACAACACATGCAGATAACAAAACCGATGTGGAGTCCAAACTCATTCATTCAATATTAAACCGTCAACCCAAACGTGCAGATCATTACTGGTTTCTACACGTTGATAGGATAGATACACCTTATACGCTAGATTATAAAATCACTAAACTGGCAGATAAAGTGACACGAGTTGACTTTTACTTAGGTTTTAAGGTTCAACCACGAATTTACGAATACTTTAAACAAGTATTACAGCATTTAAACAACACCAATCAGTGGGATGCCATAAGTACACACCCATCGTTACGTAAACACAACATCAATTCTGATTTTAGGTTTGTACAAATCGATCGACGCATAACTCGCCACATCGACCTACCCTTTTGGGATCGCATTTGTTTGACGGGTTATTTCGCCATACGAAAACTAGGACTGAGCGACGTAAACGCCTATGAACTAGACTTAAGCCTTGTTACCATTGAACAGATTCCACTTTCGATACCTAGCAATGCCATTATCCCACAAATAAACAAGCGATAAAAAAAGCCCCCTTAAAAAGGAGGCTTTGTATATTTTGAACTGTTTATTAAAAGGCGTAACCCAATCTAAAACCACTTGTTACAGCTATGGGAAATTCGGAAACCCCACCAGCAAATGCTTTGTGAGAACCTACGTCTCTTGAGTTATTACCAAATCCATATCCAGCACCAACAAACCAGTCTATTACAAACACATCATCAATCACCCACTGACGCCCTAAATTAACAAGCACTGCGCCCATATAATTAGATTTACGGGTGGGACGAGCAGAAGCTTCCGCATAGACATCGTAATAATTATAATAATCGTAATACTCAGGTTGAAAGCTATATCCAGAAAAAGCAAGTTCTGGTCTAAAATAAGTTCCCTTTAGGAGATGTGAATAACGGGTACCCTTTTGATAATAATCTGATGAAAAGAAAAACTTATACCCAACCTTAGCATAAACGCCTTTCTGATCCATATCATTCATATCTACTCCTGCACCTATATAACCAAGCGTCAATTCATAACTATGCCCTGGTTTAATACTGCGTTCGTAGCTTAGATCTACACAATTAGTTAAAGGACCAAAGATCCGTGTTTTAAGGATATTTTTGCTTTGACCTTCATAATTAGCAACTCCATACATGGAATCTGAAATACTCATTTCCGTTCCATCTTCAAACGTAATAGACTTAATCTTGTTTTTGTCGATGCCAAACACTAAATCACTGCGCAGTTGTGGATCGGTGTACTTAATCTCATCATCCAAGATTTCTTTAACCTTACAAACGATGACCTCCCCATTAACTTTAACAAGTTTGTCTTGTGCCATAAGCGAACTAGCGCCAGCCAACAACACACTCAAAACCACAAGATTTTTAATCATTTTTGTTATTCTCATCACAAACGGTTTAGATTGGTTTATTTATTATTTTAAGTTCTCTACAAACTTCGTGCAAATATATAAATAAAACAATTCGTTGGTGCTGATCAATAAAAGTAACGATATGTGAAGCATAGTCGGGCAAACGACTTATTCGAGATCCTTTTTCTTATTCATTTTGTTCCAGCGATACACTGTTTCGTAGGGTATGCCTGTAACCTTGGCTACATGAGGGGCTGAGTGCTTTAGACACAAGCGCTGCACGTTTTCAATTATACTTTTGTCGTACCGGATGCTCTTTACTTTGGTATCACAATACTTCCGTCGGATACGTGCAATACTCATTTCCGATACGTTATATTCTTTACAGATATCCTTAGCAAACTCACCTTCATCTAGACGTTTGGCAATCTTAATAGCCTCTTCATAAGAAATGGTAGATGAGCCACGACGTTTAATATCAGCCACAAATAAGCGTTTCATGTTTTGAGAGAACAAAGCCCGATTACCCCACATTAGATTCTCTGCACGATTATCGGTTGAGATGCCATTTTTATGCAATAACAACTTATAAGAAACAGGTTTAGGGTTGGGCACAAAAGCAAACGCCACCAATTTATGCAGATACAGGGACTTACCTCCTACCGACACTTGATAAAAACCATAACGAGACGATTTAGCCTTTATTAAGGACAAGTGTAATGATTTACCATTATAAACAACGGATGTTCCATCCTCGGCAACAAGAATAGGACCTTCGATTCCAGGATAATAAACTTCTTTTTGCATGACACGAAATAAATTAATGACTAACAAGTTAGCGCCATAATCCATTAAAATCAAATAGATTACTGTATTTACTTAGTGTTTTTGTGGTAAACACAAAAAAAACATAGTAACAAGACGCCTAAGC
>QKIO01000068.1 GCA_003251015.1 Bacteroidales bacterium | reverse complement strand
CAACAACACCCCTTCAATAGAATACACCTTTATACGCATGGTCTCATCAAGATTAGGAGTCCGTTTTACAAGAACGAAATCACTTACAGGGTTGGGAAAAACATGGATATTAAAAACAGGCTTATCTTCAACAATAGGATCAGTGGGTTTTGGTACATCATTAGATTCTAACAAATGAATATCCACTCCCCCCATATGTCCAGAAAGGGGAAGTATTTGTGCATTTGCAAGTAAAGCAGACTGTGCGTAATAAGTTGTTGTGTAAGTAGCTACATCGTCAGACAATGCGCGGACATAATAAGATGACTGAGCCAAAAAAGGAAATTCAAAGACACCATTAACCACATTAACCTTGGCCACAGGTGGGAAATGAGAAGAAGCTCCAGCCGCTAGAAGCTCAACACCCCCTCCATCCAACACAACACTTCCAGCCCACACCGTACCCTTTAGAGAATAAAAAGCACCCAACTCACTGCTATTAGCTTGCTGAAATCCTTGCGACAAGACTATTTTCGAATTATACCGCAAATCAATAACAGGCTCACCCAAAGTCCAATCTAAACTCAACGAAGCATTACGCATATGCCCACCTGAAGCCGCGATTACAGTACGTTCTAAAGACTGAGAAGACACGACAACCCAATGATTGAGAAGAAGAATAAAAAGGATTAAAGGTATTTTCATACGTTTGTGCTAATTATGTGCTACTTAAAATAACCAGACAAACTACCAACACGCTTGCCAGACAGTACCATCAAAAACCATCAATTTGTGTGTTTGGCTATTCATATACATATCTCCTTCCGAAGGATTGGATGGGGCTGCAGGAATTGGTTCTAAACGAATGACATCTTTTACATGTAAGGTTCGCTGCGGCATCACCACACCAATTCCTACCTGCCCAGACTTAGCAATGGTCATGCGTTCATTTTCAGCGAGCAACTTATCCGTAAAAAAGCGGATTCGCCCTGTCTCAGATTCGGTACTTAACACCAAGTCCTTTGTGTCCTGCGACACATGAAGGACAATAGACTCACGCAAAAAAGCAGACAACCGCGCATCATTGGGATATCCATAAATATCTAATACCGCCACAGAGCCTAAGGACTCACGCTTAAAAGAGGCAATATTTACATTATTAACATCAGCAATGAAATCTTCGGCATTAGCCACCAAAAGAAAAGAACTCGACCAATAATTATCGGCACCTATAGACACACGTCCTTTTTTATACCAAATATGATCTCCCGAACTATTCCATATCGATTGACCAACTGGAAACAAAACACCATTTTTATAAATATCACCAGTCAAGTTGATATTCCCCTTTACATCTAATGCTTGCGAAGGTAGCTGCACACCTATACCAACATTACTTACCGTGTAAATAGTACTTGGTGCTTGACTTATCCAAGACGAATTACTCGCATTTCCAGAATAGAATGCATATGGCACACTTAATAATTGTGACGAACCTACGGTAACAAAATTTTCACCACCCGTTTCGTCCACAGCCACTTCGATATAACACTCTCCGCCCCCCCAGTTAATGGACGAAAAAAGCCCATGAACGGCAATTCCTTTGCCTATATCTAAATTTAGAGTTCCAAATTGATTGGTAGTTACATACTGCTTCTCAACATACTCCTTAATGCCATTCACTTTAATACTAAGCATTACCGAAATGGGTTTATTTACCAATAACCCTCCAGAAACACCTCTAGCAATAGCTTGATATTTAAAAGCTTGCGGCACCTGCGCATAACCAAAGGTTAAAACCAACAACAATTGAATCAATACAACAACATGTTTCATAATATAACTATTTATTAAACAAGCATTTTGGTTCTAATTTAAATTTAGGTAAATTAACAATAGTCCTCATGTATCAATCCTTAAGTTTAGAATACCATTGCAAATTATACCCAACACCAAAACCAACCGTAAATGCAGTTAAGTCAAATTGCCTATTGGGTATAGAAATAGCTTTTAATGTATTAGCTCCCTCGTATTGACCAAAACAATAAACAGAAAACCAATCTGTAAGATGCCAATCAAAATTTAAACCCAAAGAGTAACTTAAGAATGATTGCGAAAATAGCGATTCGTTAAGATAATTTTCAAAAACTATCTTCTTGTCAGAAAAAGATTTATACAAAAAATTACACCCCACTTGAGCATATGTTCCAACCGAAAATTTGGATGATACATTAAAAACGTACCCCAAAGCAACAGGGACATGAAAATATTGAGCGCTATACGAATTCATTTGCTTCAATTGAGCTGAATACCTTCTAATCTCATATTCGGTTTGTAATTCTGAGGTTGTCTTGTAGCCTGAATACCAACTTGTATCCCCCGCAGCTGATAACACAAAATAATCATCTACTTTTTCTTGACGTTCCACAAGTTTTGTGGTCGATGAAATGGTATCATTTATCAAACTCATCCTGTTATCGATAATAGTTGCAGACAAATTCTTAATCCCAAACCCAACCTTAACAAACACATGCTCCGTTGCATATTTAATACTAAACTTCACACATGGATTAGTGGCGCTATAATTAAATGTATTAGCACCCAAAACGGTTGATGTGTTAACTGGTAACAAGTAGCCCATGTCCATAGAAAACTGTAAACTATTATACTGATCTAGCGGAAGAAAAGAATTATAACTACTATTCCAATTTTGCTGTTTATGTGGAACATTACTAGACTTTGCTAAACGTTTTCGAGTTGCCATTTGGATGTCGTTTCTATTATGCAACTGAATATCGTCATTCGAACTTAACACCCCCCAAACGGATACATCTTTAATAGTAAAACTCCTGTTTCTAAGTACTGACTCGTAACTCGAATTCGCAGCACTAAACACAATTAAATTTTCTTCACCAGTCTGCATCTGCAAAAGCGTGTCAACAGCTACAGCAAACTCATTACCGTAGTCGCTAAAAAGCACTTTACTAATCTGAACCTTCTCAATGTTTTCAAACAAAATAGGATTTAAACGAGTTAACGCTTGTTCATTGGTTTTTTGAACCACTCTCTCAACTTGAGACACACGTGCTTTAGTAACCTGCACTTGCGTAGGTCCTTTTGCCAACAAAGGCTTTCTCTTTAAAACAATAATTTGATTCGAAACAAGCGCAAAGTCTGATGACGAATTAGGAAAGAGATCGACTAACACTTGTTTGATGGTTTTGTCACACGAAGCATAGGTGAATCGCGTTTGGGTATTTAACAAGGAGCTTTCGTAAGCTACATTTAACCCTGTTAACTTGCGCAGTTCATGTAATACATTTATTGGATTTGCATTTTTTAGATTCAAACAAATACGGTCATCCATCGATTTAGCTTGAGCGATAAGTAATACGGAGAATACCCATTGACACAAAACAAACCAAAGAATTCGTAATCCATATTTTTGTTGAATAACTCCAAACACATATCTAAGACACACTCGTTGATGATTTAAAAAACAGTCTACTCCTTTTATAAAATAATTAACGTAATGTATACAATGTTATTTTATATACAAACAATTAAATAATTACATCCTCACATTTATCTAACATGAAGCTTAATATCCAAACTAAGTTCAATAACTTGAATGATACTACTCAGACTGGCTGTATCTGGAAATTGCGCATTTAATTCACGAAACATATCTACACTTTCATCTGTTTTAATTTGTACATTGAACCTAGACTCCAACATACGAATAACACTAACTAAAGGCTGCTGATCAAAAACCAACGCATGCGTTCTCCACATTAAACTATTCACATCACAAGTGGCCTGATCTTCAAAAGTATAATTTTCGTTATTGGCAACAAGAAAAGACCCTGCAACTAAACGTCTAGTCTCATCAAAGCCACTTTTGCCCATATTCCATCCGACATCAACTATACCCTCATTTACAAAAACAGACATAGTTTTATTAGTTGCGTTTACATTAAAGGATGTACCCACCACTCTAATTAATAGATCACGAGCTGATATCTTGAAAGGATGAGAAGGATCTTTAGCCACCTTAAAATAAACTTCTCCTTCCATAGTCACATTACGTGC
>QKIO01000144.1 GCA_003251015.1 Bacteroidales bacterium | reverse complement strand
GGTTTGGAGAGAATGGGTTAAGGTTTAGCTATTTTCATTACTCAGCTTTATGAAATCGTTTGCCACGTTTAAAGACAAGACGTTTTTCTAATTCTAGTTTCTGCTCTGGTGTTGCTAGAAAATAGGACTGACAATCGTCGCCACAGCAGGCGTTATACTTGCTAGCACACGAGGGGCATTGAATAAACAACAAATTACAACGTACATTGGCGCAATTAGTATGTGCATCACATACACTACCACACTGATGACAATGACTCACAACCTCATCGCTGATGCGCTCTCCCAATCGGTTATCGAACACAAAATTTTTGCCTTTAAATTTATTTTCTAGACCTTGTGATTTTATTTGTCGTTTATAGTCGATGATACCTCCCAAAAGCTGATTAACATCACTAAAACCATGATGTTTTAAATACGAGCTGGTTTTTTCGCAGCGCACACCACCAGTACAATAGAGTAATACTTTCTGATTTTCTTTTCCTTTCAAAAGCTGTAATACTTCAGGCAACTCCTCTTTAAACGTTTCGGCAGTGGGTAAGATGGCATTTTCGAAGTGACCAATCTCACTCTCATAATGATTACGTATATCAACCACTATGGCACCATTGGTTATTTCTTGATTCCACTCCTGAGCAGAAAGATGTTTGCCTACATTACTAACATCGTATTGCTCATAACTTAAGCCATCGGCCACTATTTGCTCACGCACTTTCACTTGCAATTTGATAAATGACTTGCCATCATCTTCCACTGCAATTTTAAAAGGAACATCAGCAAATTCAGGGATGACACGCAAACTAGATTCAAATTCGTTCCACAAGTGAGTTGGCACACTCATTTGTGCATTGACACCTTCGTGAGCCAAATAAATTCGACCTAAACAATTAAATGACCACCACAACTCAAACAGCTGATCGCGCATGGCGGCAGGATTGCTTATGTTTACATATTTATAAAACGAAAGAGTAGTGCGATTAAAAGTCTCACTATCTAAACGTTGCTGCAACTGCTCCCGACCTAGGCGATTGATGAGTTTTGTTTTTCCACTATTCGGATCCATAAGTCTTTTTTGTGCAAAAATAGAAAATAGATTTAAAGTGCAGATGTTTTTAAACCATATTTTTGTGTTTACTACACCCTGGCAAAGGACAAATATCAAATAAAGACTCTTTCGTTTTATAGTATTTATTACACGCCATAGCTTTATATTGACAAACCTAAACCCCACTAAAATCAACGCCTTCAAATAACATAGAAGGACTTAAGGCGGAGGCATAAGGATATGGATTATTACCTACTTGCACCAAACGCTCCCAAAGTTGTAGCGCTTGTCCTGAGGTGTTCATTTCATGAATGGGTTTGATTAATACCCCATTCTGAATTAAAAAACCAGAGACGCCAAACGAGAAATCACCCGTGGTAGCATTGGCATTACCGCCATTAAAGGCTGTTACCAAAATACCATTTTGAACCATTTTTATCATCTCGTCCTGAGTGCTATTGCCAAGCTGAAACTCAATATTAGAAGCTGAACCACCATTAGGGGTCATCCCTAATTTAGCGCCATAATAATTATCGATGTAATACTGTTTCAAGACCCCATTTTCTATCATCGTCCGTTTCTGAGTCTTCAATCCTTCCCCATCAAACAAACGAGAACCAAAACCAGAAGGCAACAAGGGATTATCAACAATGGTTAATAAAGGTGACGCGATGAGTTGATTGAGTTTTCCATCTAAAAAACTACTTTTCTGCTGCAACGCACGAGCCGACATGGCACTAAACAACATAGACACTAAACGAGGTACTACTTTATTCTCGACCAACATATCGTATTTACCCGATGGCAACTTACTCTGCCCCACTTTGCGTAAGGCAGACGTAACAGCTCCCTGCGCCAAGTGTGCTAGTGGCGGAAGCTGCTGGAAAAACCGATGTCCACCCCAGAAAGAACCTTCGGGACGCGAATCGCCATCTTTAACCGTCACCTGAGCCCCTGCCCAAAAGGAAGTACCACACTTCTCCCCCACAAACCCATTGCTGTGCACTCGCACCATTTCGGTTCTGCTATCGCTATAGCCAGAGGTGACCGACAGAATAGAATCACTCTGTAACAAGGCTTCTTCCTCAATGGCTTTAGCTATTGCTACTCGTTGCTGGGGTAGAACTTGAGCGTACGAATCGTCATTAATTTTGAGATCCTCATTCATATCCAATGGATAGTATTTTGGATTGGGTAACCTTCTATACACATCGGCGGTGAGGTACTTAGTGGCATCTACCGCGTTTTGAATAAATTTCTGAAGCTCAGACTTAGTTAAATTATTGGTGGAATGACTAGAATATTTATGATTGCAATACAACTGCAACGACAAGCCATTTTGGGTAGATTCTTGTATGGTTTCCACCTTGTTTTGGCGCACTTCGATGTCCACTGAGGAACTATTAGATATGGTGACTGCCACTTCCGACGCCCCATAACTTGTGGCCATCTCAACCACCCATTGTGCAAGCTCTGTTTTATTGTTTGATTTTATCATTGACTAAAAAATGTAATATAAATACCAATTACTCGAGGTAAAAACCCGAGACGTTAATAACGATTAGCCCGTTGGGGCTTTTGAACAACTATGGTTTTAAAAGAGAAAACACCAGCCTTAAGCATTAACACCACCCACGGTAATTTTAGCCACCTTAATGGTAGGTAAACCTTGACTTACTGGCACGCCTTGTCCATTTTTACCACAAGTCCAACCTCCCTCCGATATTTGAAGGTCATCGGCCACCATTACAATATCTTTTAACACCTGAGGGCCATTACCAATGATGTTTACATCTTTGATGGGTTTGGTTAACACCCCATTTTCAATCAAGAAACCCGACTTAACGTAAAACGTAAAATCACCCGCGCCAATCATCACTTGCCCATTGGTAAACGACTCGGCATAAATACCATATTCCACCGACTTAATAATAGCTTCCTTTTTATGAGGACCAGGCAACATATACGTATTTCGCATACGGGGCATGGGCACATGACGAAACGATTCGCGGCGTCCATTACCCGTGGGCTCAACCCCATAATATTTCGCACTGATGCGATCGTGTAAATAAGATTTCATCACCCCATTCTCTACCAGATAAGTACATTGAGTGGGCACCCCTTCATCATCCACATTGATAGACCCACGCACATGCGGATTGGTTCCATCATCCACGATACTCACAAAATCGGCGGCCACCTTCTGCCCTATCTTACCACTAAAGATAGAAACCCCTTTACGGTTAAAATCGGCTTCCATGCCATGGCCAATGGCTTCGTGAAGTAAGATACCCGAACTACCAGCAGCCAATACCACAGGCATTTCACCAGCTCGTGGTTTAACGGCATCAAACAAAATAATGGTACGAGCCACCACTTCTTGAGCCATTTGTTCAACGATAGCGGGAGTAAAAAACTCAATACCTTCACGAGCACTCAGGTTATAACTATTTTGCTCCTTCTTTCCATTCTGTTCGGCCGTACAACTCACCGCCAACTGCACCATGGGTTGATAATCAAAAGTCAAACAACCTTCCGAGTTGGCAAACAAAACGTAAGAAGAGCCATCCACAAAACTCACATTCGACTTAATAACACGAGCATCCAAAGCAAACACCCTGTCGTTAATGGTTTGAAGAAAAGGTATTTTAGTTTTGATAGACACCTCTTCCCAAGGCGTTTGTATGGGGTAATAATTAGCTAACGAAGGTATTTTAAAGGGTTGTGCCTCTTTCGCTACGGCGCCATTGGCAATATTAGCCGCCGTAAGAGCCGCCGAACTCATGGCCTCTATGGTCAGTTCTTCGCTAAAAGAAAAGCCGGTTTGATCGCCTTGCAACACCCGTATGCCAACTCCAAAGTCAACGTTTGAATGCGCTCTATTCACGGCCTTGTCTTCCAGTCCAATGTGTGAATCGATGCTGTGTTGAAAATACACATCACAGTAGTCGCCCTCTTTAGACAATCCTACATTTAGAAGGGTTTGAATGATTGTTTCGTTGATACCAAAACGTGTAAAATAATCTTG
>QKIO01000287.1 GCA_003251015.1 Bacteroidales bacterium | reverse complement strand
ATTGGTTTAAAAGTTAATGATAAGCAAACTCTTTCTGTATCTATCATGCCCGAAGATGCAAGTGATAAAACAATTAATTGGGTTTCAAGTAATCCATCGGTAGTTAGTATTGACGAAAATGGTTTTGTTACTGCTAAAGCAATAGGATCTGCTACTATTACTGCTACCACATCCAATTTATTGTCTGCGGAATGTAAGGTTTCTGTTATTGATCCTAATGGGGTAATCACCATTCAAGCTGAAGATCTTACCTCTACCGGTGGATCCGTAGATGATTCATTTGCTAATGGGCCAGGACTAGGTTTTAATATTAACGGTACAGTTATTAATTATGGCAACGGTGGCGACTGGGCAGAATATAATCAAAAACTAATTATTGCTAACGAAGGTTATTACCAGTTTACCTATATCATTGCCTGTCCGAGTAATGGTGCAACAGCAAAGCTAAGCATACCTGCCATTAGTTTTACATCAACAACAAACATCCCCAACAATAATGCAGGTACTCCGCAAGGCTGGGATAAGTACAATGTGATTGTAGCGCCAGACAAGGCTTATTTAACACCTGGAACATACACTATAAAAATTGAAGCTGGTGGACCTATGTGGGCATGGAACCTGGATAAAATTGAGGTTGTGAATATTGGCTCCGAAATTCCAAGCGGCATAAGAAATATTGCCCGAGACATTAAAATTAGTCCAAATCCGGCCAACGAGGTACTTAATATTAGTGGACTTTCGAATGAAGTTTTTAAAGCCCGAATAATAAACAGCCAAGGCGTTGAGGTATTAATGCATAATAATTCTAATACTGAAATAAACATTAGTCATTTACCACAAGGATTATACATCCTGCAAATAATTACAGATAATAAAGAAGTTAAAAACATTAAATTTCAAAAGGTATTTCATTTATAAGTGTTAGTTGATTAATTACAGGTGAATGTGTGAGTGTAAGACACCCTAGAAACTTTTCAAAGTTTCTAGGGTATCTACTTTATTTCATTTATTTAAAAAAATAACTTTCAAAAAATATAATAATTATTAAACAAAACGCTGCATCACTAAACAAAAACTATAAATTCGATAAAGCAAAAACACTAAGATTTATCAACACAAACAATCAACATACTTTTATAAATTAAACAACAACATCATGAAAAACATTCACCATCTACTAGTACTAACTTTATTTCTTACCGCTTGTCAAGTGCCAAAAAGCAAAGCACCTGTAGTAAAAGACGAGCAGATAGAAAAAATTCTAAGTCAACTCACTCTAGAAGAAAAAGCCGGACAACTTAACCTTATTCCCATTGAAGGAGAACCCACCGAAGAGCATTTGCAAATGATTCGGGAAGGTAAAGTGGGAAGCGTTATTAAAGCCAATGGAGTTGATAACAACTTAAAACTGCAAAAAATAGCTATTGAAGAATCGCGCAGTGGAATTCCCATTTTATTCCAGGAAGATGTGATTCATGGCTACAAAACCATCGCTCCTATCCCAATGGCAGAAGCAGCTAGTTGGGATTTAGAAGCCATTCGCAAATCGGCGGCTGTGGCTGCTCGTGAAGCAAGCGCTTCTGGCATTCAATTAACCTATGCTCCAATGGTTGATGTGTGTCGTGACCCACGTTGGGGCCGCATTCTTGAAGCGGCTGGTGAAGATCCTTATTTGGGAAGCTTAGTTTCTGCCGCTCGCGTAAAAGGTTTTCAGGAATCGAATCCTAAAAACGAAAATTTGCTAAGTTGTGTAAAACACTTTGCTGGTTACGGCGCAACGCTTGCCGGTCGTGATTATAACATTCAGGATTTCTCAGAACGCGAACTACGCGAAATCTACCTCCCCCCTTTTCAAGCTGCTATTGATGCAGGAGTTGCCAGTTTAATGTGTGCCTACACAGCCTATGACGGTGTACCTTTAACGGCTAATAAATTCTTAATGCAAGATGTATTAAGAGATGAAATGGGCTTTAAAGGTTTAGTAATGACTGATTGGGAAACCATCCCAAACATGGTTAAAATTGGGGTTGCTGCCAATGATACCATTGCCACAGAAATGGCAATGAACACAGGAATTGACATGGATATGACTTCTAAGAAGTATGTTAGTTTAATCCCTCATTTGGTAAAAACCGGTAAGATTTCTGAAGAGCAAGTTGACAATGCGGTTCGTCAGGTTTTAATGTTGAAGAAAAAAGCAGGCTTATTGGATGATCCTTATGCTTTGTTTGATAAAAAACGTGAAAAGCAAGAATTATCATCAGAAAGAAACATTGAAGAAACAAAAGAGATTGCACTAAAAAGTATGGTATTGTTGAAAAACCAAAACAATACACTACCTATCCAACAAGAAGTAAAAAACATTGCTATTATTGGACCATTTGCCAAAGCAAACAAAGACCTTCTTGGCTGGTGGCACATGATGGGTAGCCCTAATGATGTGGTTACTTACTTTGCTGGTATTCAGAAAGAATTCCCCAATGCCAATATAACTTATGCTAAAGGATGTGAGATTGACAGCTTTAGAGTAGCCGGTAAAGAGCTCATTCCACAAGCGGTAAATACAGCTAAAAAAGCAGACCTTGTTATTATGATTCTTGGGGAAGAGTATTGGATGAGTGGTGAAGGTGGTGGAACAGCATCGTTGCATTTACCAAGTGCTCAGGAAGAGTTACTGGCAGCAGTTGCCAAAACAGGAAAACCAATTATAACCGTTATTAATGCAGGAAGACCCTATATTATGACTGAAGTGGCTGAAAACTCAGATGCTTTATTGTATGCATGGATGCCGGGTACAACGGGTGGTACAGCATTGGGTGAGATTCTATCCGGGAAATTTAATCCACAAGGTAAAACACCTATGACCTTCCCTTATCACGAGGGTCAAATTCCTATTTTTTACAGCTACCGCAGAACCAGTCATGCTTTTGTGCCGGGTATTACACCTAACAGGTATTCTACAACTTATCGCGATGTGCAGAATGAACCTTTATACCCATTCGGATATGGTTTATCTTACACCACATTTGAATATTCCGATATCGAATTGAGCTCTTCTGAAATGACCAAAAACGGTTCTCTAACAGCCAGTATTAAAGTTAAAAACACCGGTAAAGTAAAAGGAAATGAAATTGTTCAGCTATACATCCAAGACGTAGTTTGTAGCATTACACGTCCTTCGCTGGAATTAAAAGACTTTACCACACTAGAAATTGCACCGGGAGAAACGAAAATAGCAACATTTACCATTACCCCTGACAAACTAGAGTTTATTGGCGCAGATTATAAAAAGGCTATTGAAGCCGGTGAATTCAAGCTGTTTATTGGTACAAATTCGAGTGATTTAAAACAAACATCCTTTAAGTTAATTCAATAAGGAGATGTATAATGAGGATGTCTAAAGAAGTTTAAAAACGTTTTAGACATCCTCTCCATTTAAACAACTAACTCTCATCATAAATACCGAAAATATAGCTTTTGTAATGTCAACTCCTTTAAGGATTCAAAAAGAGCTAAAACTCAACATATGTTTAAAAAAAAATAACATGAGAAATTTTTCAATTAATTTATTGCTTTTATTATTAGTAAGTAACTACAGTTTATTATTGGCACAGCCAGGAAGTGGATGGGGAAGTCCTGTTTATGAAGATGATTTTAACGGCACTTCTCTTAATATGAACATTTGGAGAACGCCTACTTATGCTGAGCACAAACCAGACTATGTTTCGGTTAAAAATGGAAACTTGGTGCTTTCTAGTGTTATTGATAACAATGGAGCTGTTTGGGGAGGGCGTGTAGACACCTGGACAAAGAAAAAGTTTAGCTATGGGTATTTCGAAACACGCTGTAAAATAGAGTATGCTAGTGGCCAAATTTGGCCTGCCGTTTGGTTGGGTGATGGTTTTGAAAATACCGAGTTAGATATTTTCGAATACTATTTTACTGATTTAGCCCCTAACCAATCGCATCATTTCACTGATGAAAAAAACCAAATCACAGTTATTCCTCGTAAATTTCAACCAACAGAGTGGCATACTTACTCAGTGTTATGGACTCCAAATGAAATTACCTTTTA
>QKIO01000088.1 GCA_003251015.1 Bacteroidales bacterium | reverse complement strand
CTGACAAGCCTTCCATTTTGCATTCAGTTTTGTGTTATCCACCAGTTTTAGGTCACTTGTGTTGGTTACTTTAGTGCCATTTAGCTGCCACTCAACAAACTCATAAATACCATGAGATGATAAAATGGGCAAAACTTCGTTTGTTGTTTTAGTGAAGGTTATGGTAGCTCCTTCAAAATGGTCATCAGCCAATAACGTGGTGGTGTATTCTTTGTCTTTCCATACCGCCTTTAGTGTTACGTGACTAGATTTTTTGGTGTCCACTGGTAACTCAGACGTATTGGTATATACTTGTGTGGGATAACCATCTATAATCCAGCCATTAAACTCACTACCAACTGTTATGGTCGTTGGGGCGTCTAGCACTTTATGGTTGTCGTAATCAAAGGAGATTTCTGGTTTAACCGCACCCGTAAAACTAACTAGGTGTTGTATTGGCAACCAGTTGGGTGTCATTAGTTTGTCTTCGTCAATCCAAGCGCCATCATATTGTCGGATGGTTTTAGTCTTATCTTTCCAACCATAAAAAAGATAATAGTCTCGTTCTGGATTTTGTACATCCAAAGGTACTGGAGTTCCCCAAGTGCCGTCCGACTTAGTTTTATAGGTTTTGTCGATAGTGAAGTCTTTTTTAACACCAGCTTCTACATAACTCTCAAAGTCATAAACAAAGCTAAGTGTGTATTGCTTTGTTTTACTAATCCAATCGGGATATAAGCGCACATCACCGGTAATCCAGTCGCCAGTTTGTTTTACTATCACCATCCCCAATGGTAAATTAGGTGATATCTTATTGTCATAATACCATCCATTAAAGGTGTACCCATCTTTTTCTGGCAACATCAAAGCCTCTGGCGTTGAGTTGTAGACGTACTTACCCTCTACAATATTGGTTGGTTCTAAGATGTATAGTATTTTAAACTCTTGAGGTTTCCATTGGGCAACTATTTTTGTTGTTTCATCCACCCATTTTCCAGTGGAGGTCTGCATGTTACCTAACTCATCTTTCCATCCCGTAAATGAATAATTTTTCTTACTTGGAATGTCAAATTTCACCTCACCACCACCATAAGTATAAGTCACATTTGGCATTGTGAGTCCATTATCAGGGTCTAAGCTAACGACATAGGTTTTTGCCTTCCATTTTGCTTTTAATATTTTTGATTCTGTTATCCACACACCTGTTTCAGTTCTTTTGGTGCCAGTATTGTCAAACCACCCCTCAAACGTATTACCAATCAATACTGGTTCGTGAAATGCACTCACAGTATTTGGATCATATGTTTCTGTGGCAATAAAATTTCCACCCTGAGAATCAAAACTTACAGTTAAAGGAGGGATGATTGCTGGTACAGCAACTATTTCTTTTAATGCACAAGTTATACAATTAGGGTACTCGTCTGCACCTAACGGAACCATTGTGCTAGCACCGTAGTTGTCGTAGGTCTTAAAATAATACCCTGTTATACCTTCGGGTAGGGTGTAGTTATACGAGTAAACGTTGCCACTTTCTTTCACCATTTCAACAACCTCAAAACCAGAAAAAGTTTTAATGCTTGGATGCGTATAGTATAATAACACTTGTGTTATTTTGTCAGTTACATTAATGCCTCCTAGCAAAAATTGATCATTATCATAAGCCTCAACTTTAAACGAAATAGAGGTGTTAGCTACGTACGCATCGTTAGCTGGTTTGTATGTAGTAATGTCTGTTAGATGAGGTGGGTTGTTTGGAATAACAGCAAAATCCCAAGCTGCTTTTTCAATGGCGGGCACTGTAACCGTTTGCAAACCATCCGACACCATTACATAATACTGCATGGTGGGAGTTAATACATCTAATATAGGAATTTCCGTAGACCAATAGGTTTCTGTTAGGCTTTGGCCTGTTAACGAAGTGTTTAGTTTCATCTCAAGCGCTTTGTAGGCATTGCTACCCTGTTCGGTAAACTGTCTGTAGTAGAGTGTTACAAAGCTCCTATTGTTTACGTCCCCTGTAGCGTTATATTGCATATACGGGGCTATCATGTCAGTTACCTTTACATTGATACGCACGCTATTACCTTTTGTTTGAGCATGACTTAAACGATCTCGGGTTTCTTGGGTGCGTATAACCCTTATCTTCTCTCCTGCCACATAGCTATGTCCACTTAATGGGATAACACCTCCAGTATTTGGTTTAACATCCACTCTTACATTATGCACACAGCCGTCGAAGTTTTTATAGTTTGGTTCGTAACGAATGGTGTAAGTACTCTGTATTTCTTTTTCTATGTTTGATAAGATGGCAGAGAAATCGCCAGTAATATCAAACACGCCTCCATTGGCAATGGGGCTATAACTTGTATAACTTTCAGATGGATTAGGTTGGACTAAACAATACAAAGAAATGGAATTCTCTTTTGTTAAGGTATTTATAACTAGTGGGTCTGTAATAGACGCCCCATTATTCATTTCATCTGTAATTAAAACAAAAATACGCTGTGCGCCATTACGAAACGATAATTGCTGTATGCATTTATTCACGGCGTCGTAACCGGGTTCTATGCTGCCATTAATAACATTTGTGTTTTTCCAGTATGCTACAAAATCATCTCCGTTATTATTAAACCAATATCCATGTGTGCCTGTCTCAATTATCGGTTGGCCATTAATACCGCTTTGACCAAAACGACAGATTGCCAGGCTATAATCATAACCCTGCGTTTTTAAATTATCAACAAATTTTTCAACGTTATTTGCAACAGCGGCTTGCTCGTCACTCATAGAGCCACTATTGTCCATTAGAAACACTATGTCTACGGGTTTTTTAACTTCAGTATCTGTTGATTCATACACCATAAAAGGGTTCTCCTTGCTAATTGTGGCATTCCCATTGGTATTACAATCTAAATCTTCATAAACTGTAAAATCGTCTTTGCCTAAGCCTGTTATAGCAGCCCCCTTATCGTCTTTAACTTTTATTTGTGCAAAAATAGTGTTTGGAAAATTACCTGCATCCACCCCTATAAAGGTGGTGTTGCCAACAGAGTTTAATGCAGAAGCCTTGCGTATGGTACTTTTCTGTATTCTATCGTGAGATAGTTTTATTTCAGATACCTTCCATCCAGCATAATTATTCGAGTCATCACTTTTTAAACGAAATGCAATTTTTATTTCTTTGCCTGCAAATTGTGACAAACTAACATAGGTGTTTCGCTCACTGCTTCTGCCTGATCGAGAGGATACAACAATCCAGTTAGCGCCGTTATCATCAGATACTAGTATTTCACCAAAATCATGGTATGATTCTAATTCAAAAGATTCGTCAAACGACAAATTGATACATTCCTTAGTGGCCAATGTTGGTAGCTTAATCAAGCCCGAAACAATTAACAAGGATGCATTTTCTTTGTAATTCTTTATTTCAATACCATTTTCTTGAAAAGTCCATCCTGAATTTTTCCATTGTTTAATCGGAACTAAACCATCAACACTATTAATGGTCTGGTAGGGCCAGTTGATGGTTGAAACCGGATTGTCTTGTACCAGGCCTTTGGGCATGGACTCTTCATTTTGTGCAAAAATGAAGGTTGATATCAGCAGTATTAGGCTGAGCAATGTAAATTTTTTCATCGTTCTTAGGGTTTACTTCTTAATTATTTTGGTTGTTAATACATCACCATTAACGGTGTAGGCCTTAAGCAAATAAATGCCTGTGGCTTCCTGGTTAAAATCAATGTTTATTTTATTTGTTGATGTGGTTTTATCTAGTACCAAACCGCCATCTATTCTAAATACCTGAATGCGATTCATGTTGGTACAAGTTATGAGGCAGTTGTTAAATACTGGGTTAGGATATACAGAAAGAATATCCGCTGTTGTTTGCTGTGTGGTCGTTGGTTTTTTAATCGGTTTAAACAAAGCATAATATTGTAATGCAGGTTTATCGATCCCTTTTAAACTGATGGTTGATATCTCTTGTTATTAAATCACCGGTTTTGTCTAGCCATCCATAAAAATAATATCCCAAAAACGGCACTGGGGTCACCATTTTTGCAATACCATCTATTTCTACTTTTTGGTACGTGTCACCTAGTAGTTTGCCGCCTTTACTGTTTGTAAATACAGTATAGTAAGGAAGGGATTTTTGCTCTAATACAATGTCGTGCACACTTTCTGGTGTGTTAAGAGGTAGTTTTGTTGTTAATACATTGTAATTAGACGCTATAAAATCGAAATAATTTTCATAATCAATATGCATTGTTTCTATTTCAATTTTACCATCTGAACCTGAAATATAAAGCCAACTGTTTTGAGCTACGCTTGTTAAAGCAACTCCTTCTATTGGTGTGGAACCGTTACTTACAGTGAGTTTAACTCGGGCGGTGCGGTCTTTATCTGTTTTTGCTACCATGGTGTGTTTTATTATGTCGGGAGCAAATGGCACTAGGTTATTTGTTATTTCATAACCCAAGGCATGAAGTTGCACAATGTTATAAAGATTTGGCATACACGGTATTTCAGTTTCGCCGTTTGAATCCAGATTGTATTTTTTTCTTAATCTAGGAAGCACTAAGTAACCGTGCGTAATCGCATTACCAAGCGTGTCTACAACGTTGATCGTCACG
>QKIO01000319.1 GCA_003251015.1 Bacteroidales bacterium | reverse complement strand
GCTAATAAATACATGGTAGAAGGATCGGCCCGTAGAGATGGCGCCAGTAACTTACCGGCAGAAAACACATGGGCTAACTTTTATGCACTATCAGGAGGTTGGTTGATCAGTCAAGAAGATTTCTGGCCCCTGGATGCCATCAATTATTTTAAAGCTAGAGCCAGTTGGGGACAAAATGGTAGTATTGCTAACGTAATTTCTTTCAGCGACCGTGAAGCATGGGTATCTAAAGACATTCAGTATCCTGATGTGGATGGAAACCTACTCCAAGGATCTCGTATTTACAGCCCGACTAATCCTGATTTAAGTTGGGAAAAATCGGCTCAAACGAACTTCGGTATAGACCTAAGAGCACTCAATAGCCGTTTGAACTTCTCATTAGATTATTTTATTAAAGACACTGAAGGTCTTATTATACCGGACTCTCCAGCTCGTTCAGTAGGATACTACAATGTACCTTCTGTCAATGGAGGTACTATTCGTAACAATGGATGGGAAATTGAGACTGGTTGGACTAGTTTAACAAGCAGTGGCTTAAAATATGGTATTAGTCTAAATATCACCAAAATTCAAAATGAGGTAATAGCCCTAGCTAGCGAAACTCCTTTCCCAGGAGCTAGCGTACGAGGTAATACACTCACATACTTCGAGAAAGGTGCGCCCATTTGGTATTTCCAAGGTTATAAAACCAATGGCATAGACCCTACGACAGGTAATGTTATTGTCGTGGATGTTAATGAAGATGGGAAAATTTCGGATGCCGATTTAACAAACATTGGAAGTCCACACCCTGATTATATGTTTGGTTTAAATCTTTCTGCAGAGTATAAAGGATTTGATGTAAACGTATTTATGCAAGGAATGGCGGGTAATGATGTATATATGGCCTGGTTTCGTACCGACAGAGCAACCACAAACAAACCTGCATATTTCTTTACTGACCGATGGACACCAGAAAATCCTAGTGCAAGTATGCCAAAACCAACAAATGGAGATAAGTATTTATATCAAAGCGACTTAATGGTTCAAGACGCCTCTTTTATACGTATCAAACAAATTCAATTGGGATATACCGTGCCAAAATCATTGAGCGGTAAAATTGGACTAGAGTCTGTACGTGGTTATGTGTCGCTTAACGACTATTTTACATTCACACAATACCAAGGAATGGATCCAGAAGCCGGTAGTTCATCTGACAATCGCCAAGGGATAGATAAAGGATTGTATCCATTAACAAAGAAATTTATGTTTGGTTTAAATGTTAGTTTCTAACCTAATAAATATTACTAAAATGAAAAATTTATCATATAAGTACCTTGCCCTATTATGGGTGCTGGTTTTAGCATCGTGTTCTGACGATTTATTGGAGAAACAACCTATTGGACGTTTCGATAGTGCCGATTACCTTACAACTGACGCAGAGGCTGAGTCTGCTATTTATGGTCTGTACGATTTCTTAGCAACAGGCTATAACAACTATGGCGATTGGTCGAGTCTGTTTTTTGCCAAAGTATTACCTGGCGATGATATAAACCCTGGAGGAGGATCGGCAGCAGATCAACCAAAATTACAATCCTTAAGCAATTTTACGTTTGAGTCTGATAATGCAGCTTTAAATGATGTCTGGCTTTCTCTCTATCGTATCGTTAGTTCTTCAAATAGTATTATTAGTACTGTTAGTGAAGACGTAAGTACTAGAGATAAAGTAATTGCAGAAGCTAAGTTCTTTCGTGCATATGCATATTTTGAGTTAGTAACCATGTGGGGAGCCGTACCTTATTACACAGAGAACCCAATAAATAAAGAAGAGCAAAGTGTTCCTCGGGTGCCAACAGCCACTATTTATGCAGGCATAGAACAAGATTTGATGGATGCAATTAAAGATCTTCCTGTAAAGAGTGATTATCCGGCAAATTTGGCTTTTCGCGTCTCTAAGGGCACCGCACAGGCTCTTTTGGGGAAGATTTATTTGTATCAACAAAAATACGCCTTGTCACACCAAATTTTTGAAACATTAATATCCAGTCATCAATACGCTCTTAATTCAGATTACAGTAAGATTTGGTTACGTGGAGAGCGTGGTGGTTCAGAGTCTATCTTTGAAGTGCTTTACACAAGTACTAATGGTCATGATTGGAGTGGACCCTGGGATGGTACCGCTAAATCAAACTTTGTAATACAATTGATGGGACCAAGAGGTGATGGTTCATTCAATAAATTGGATACCATAGGTTACTCTAACGGTTGGGGATTTAATGTGCCAACAAAAAAGTTTGGTGATATGCTTAATGCCGAAGCTGGATCCATTAGAGCTAAAACCTCTGTTATTTCAGAGGCTGATTTTCTAAAAGCAGGAGGAACTGTTGATAAGGTAAAAGGCAACAATAACTGGTCGGCCTACGAAGGTTACATTCGCTTGAAGTATTGTACCCGTCCTTCCGAGACAACTCAAAACCCAGACCAAGTTAAAGAGGTGAATTACAATACTCCATTTAAACTTATTAGATATGCTGATGTATTACTAATGGCAGCAGAAGCCTATAATAAAGATGGTAAAGATGCCGAAGCAATAGCTCTTATTAAGCTAGTTCGTGAACGTGCTGGTTTTACCGATCATACATCATGGGATGGATTTACTGGAACAGCGTTGTTTGATTTTATTGTTAAAGAACGTTCGTTAGAGTTAGCCTTCGAAGGTCATCGTTATTGGGACTTAGTGCGTTGGGGTCTTGCCGACAAAGAAGTGAAAGGCTTTATTAAAGGTAAACATGAGCATTACCCTATTCCTCGTAGTGAGATAGATTTGAATACGGCCATTTCACCAGCCGATCAAAACCCGGGATATTAGATTTTGGTTTAGTTTAATTGTTGTTAATTTTGAGGGACTGTCTCATGAGGCAGTCCCTTTTTACATGCGAAATGTTAATGTTTTTATTGTGATAATGGAGCTATTTGACTAAACTACTTTTCATTATCTATTTCCTTCAATATTTTTTCAACTTCCTCTTCTGTGTTAAAAAGTTTCTCTTTACAGAGTTTAATCAACGAACTAACTTTTTTTACTTTTTCAGATAAATCATCCACATCTAATTCTTCGTTTTCAATTTGTTGGAGGATAAGTTCAATCTCTTCAATGGCTTCGTTGTAAGATACTTTCTTTTTTGTCATACTTAAAGTATTATTTATTAGGCTCTATATGTTCAATTCGGCTAGTGATAATGCCACTTGCTAGTTGCGTTTTTAGTACATCACCAGTATTTAGCTCTGAAATATTCTTTACTATTTTTGAGTTTGTAGATGTAATTGAATATCCTTTTTTAAGGATGTGGTATGGGTTGGTTAATTCATTTGTTCTTTCTAATAAACTCATTGTTTGCCTTTTTGTTTTTAAGAAGGCTAGTGTATCAAGTTTTAGTTTTGAGTTAATAAACTTCAATTCTTGACGGTTCGTTTTGATCTGTTTGTTTACCAAGTATAGTAGCGATTCTTTTGAATGACTCAGAAGACGGTACTGAAGGTCGAAATAACTTTTCATAACAAAAGAAAGCCTCTTGGTGGCCTCATCGGGCTGGCGTCTTTTTTGTAACAAGCGTTGTTTTACCAAAGGCTGAAATTTCTGAGCTGCTAATTCAAGACGGTGTTTGTTGTGCGTGATGATGTGTCTGCAGGTGTCCAAAAATTGATCTTGTAAATCGTCCACATAAGAGTGAAAGGCAGAAATGGTTTCTATAATGAATTCAGCTACTGCAGTAGGTGTTTTAAGTTTGGTGTGGGCCACCATATCAGCCACCGACTCATCCCGTTCGTGTCCTATTCCTGTAATAACTGGCAGTGGAAACTGAGCTATATTGAGTGCCAAATCGTATCCATCAAAACACATTAAATCAGTGGTTGATCCTCCTCCGCGAATAAGTATAACGGCATCAAAAAAATGCTCATGTTTATAGATATTATCTAAGGCATTGATTATGGACGCTTCCGCTTTATCTCCTTGCATAATAGCAGGGTATAACTTGTGATATATTTTATATGAACACGAGTTTTCTAATTGATTAATAAAGTCTTCGTATCCAGCAGCCGAAGGCGAAGATA
>QKIO01000301.1 GCA_003251015.1 Bacteroidales bacterium | reverse complement strand
TAAATCTTCAATGAAATATGATTTTACCTCAGTGGCTACTTCCTCATCATAAATAAAAGCGTTTACTTCAAAGTTTTGTTCAAAACTTCTAAAATCCATGTTGGTAGTACCAATGGTACATAACTCATCATCAATAACTAACATTTTGCTGTGCAAAAAGCCTTTGGTGTAAAAGTAGATTTTAACATCTGCCTCAAGCATCTCTTCAATATACGACTTGGTACATAACATCGTGAAAAACGCATCACTTTTTTCGGGTAATAGAATACGAACATCTACACCCCCCATGGCCGCAGCCTTGAGCGCCAGTAACACACTTTCACTGGGCATAAAATAGGGTGTGGTAACATATACATATTTTTTAGCCAAACAAATAGCCTGAAAAAACCCCATCATAATAGCTGGCCAATCCGAATCGGGACCGCTGGCTGATATTTGAACCAGTTTATTGCCCTCTGTTTTCTTGGGCGGAAAGTATATTGGATCAGCAATATCTTTCTGACTAACAAAAAACCAATCGATTAAAAATACCATCTGAATGGCATTAACAGCATCCCCTTGTATTCTTAAATGCATATCGCGCCAAATACCATAGCTTTTATCACCATCTAAGTAGCGATCGGCTATGTTGATCCCTCCTAAGAAGCCCACTTCGCCATCTACAATAACTATTTTGCGATGGTTACGATAGTTTACTTTACTGGTAAAGGTTGGAAATCGAACTTGTAAGAAAGAATAAGCTTCGATATGATGCGTAGCTAAATCATCAAAAAAATCTTGTTTTAATTCCCAACTACCTACATCATCAACAATAAGTCGCACTTCTACGCCTTGTGCAGCCTTACGTTTAAGCACTTCTAAAATACGCTGACCCACTTGGTCATCGACAAAAATATAATACTCTAAGTGAATAAACCGTTGTGCAGATTCTAAAGCTTCTATTATGGAATCAAATGTTGCTTTTCCATTATTTAATACCTTAACCTTATTGCCAACAGTAAGAATAGACGATGAATTACGCAACAACAACTGCATCAACTTTAGACTGTCGCCATTGCTAGAATAGGTATTTTCGCCACTTTTGGCTAAGGTGTGACTTTGCGAGTGAGCTATAGAGGTCAGTAAGTCATGATTTTTAAGTCCTTTGCGTGCAATAATTTTATCCTTGCGTAAGTTCTGACCAAAGAAAATATATAAAATAACACCGAGTCCTGGCATCAGCATCAGCACTAAAATCCACGAAATAGACTTTAACGGGCTCCGGTTATCCATCATAATAAGTATGATAACCACTAGTATAGTAATGGAGTAGGCTGCTATTAAAAGAGGAGGCAATAGTGCTACTAAGCTTTGTGAAACGTCCATATTACATAAAATCTTAACTAGAAATTTACAATTTATTTCGATAAACAAAACGTTTGCTAGTACCAAATTCATCCCTTGACTTTAGAAAACCTTGCAATTCAGGTGCTTTTGTACCTTTAAAAAACCACTGGTCACCAATATAAACGTGGGCTTCATCCCAAATATTTTGATCGATAAACGAGGCTAAGGTACTACGTCCGCCTTCCACAATAAGAGATTGTATGCCTCTGCGGTGTAGGTCGATCAGAATTTGTTCATTGAGTGTTTCTTGGTTTTCTAAACAATGGTGCTCAACTTTGTTGAGAGTACTATTTATCTGAGTATTGTACACAACCGTATTATGCTGCCCATCTAACACATGTGCTTGCGCAGGAATGATACAATCTTTATCAATAACCAAACGAAGGGGTTGTTTGCCAGTCCAATCGCGTAGAGTTAAACTAGGATTATCTTTAATAATGGTATTGGTGCCAACCAAAATTGCACCTTCGGTACTTCGTTGTTGATGTACGGCTCTCCGAGCCCATTCATTAGTTATCCAAGTGGGCTGGCCATAGTCAGTTTGACTGCGGTCTATATCTATAAAACCATCTAAGGTTTGAGCCCATTTTAGTATTATATAAGGGCGTTTTTTTTCGTGAAAGGTAAAAAATCGTCGATTAAGTTCCCGACTCTCTTGCTCAAGAATATTGACGATCACTTCAATACCAGCTTTTTGCATCATCTCAATGCCTTTGCCTGCTACTTCCGAATACGAATCAACACACCCAATTACCACACGCGGTATTTTTTTTTCGATGATGAGTAACGAGCAAGGAGGCGTTTTTCCGTAATGAGCACACGGCTCAAGATTTACATATAAGGTAGAATGACTCAATAAAGATGGGTCCTGTACATTTTGGATAGCATTGACTTCAGCATGAGGTTGTCCGGCTTGCAAATGATAACCCTCACCAATTATTTTGTTTTTATGTACTATCACACTGCCAACCATGGGATTAGGTGAGGTGTTGCCTTCGGCCAGTTGTGCCAAATGCAAACATCGTTTCATGTATTGTTGATGTACAGACAGATGATTCATAAGAGTTTGTTAATTTTGAGCTCAAGATATGAAAAAATGGGCACTACAAATATAAAATCATTCATTCAAAACTTACAGTTGCAATTGTTACCCCACTATGAGGTGACAGAAATACGCCAATTTGCAAACCTTATTCTAGAACACTTATTAGGTTTTACATCCACGCAGGTGTTGACACAAGAACTGCGTGAGTTTACAAACCAAGAGCTAACTAAGGTGATGGAAATAACGGAGCGCCTGCTTCAACACGAACCCATTCAGTACATTTTAGGTTCTACAGAGTTTTATAACCTGAAGTTAGAAGTTAATACTAGTGTGTTAATACCTCGTCCCGAAACGGAAGAACTGTTGGAATGGATACTTTCTGACAAAGCAGTTGACAAATCGTCCTTTTTAGATATTGGAACGGGCAGTGGATGCATCGCTCTAACCTTAAAATCTAATTTGCCAAATGCTCTAGTGGAAGCTTGGGATATTTCCGCAACCGCACTTGAAGTAGCTACTAACAATGCTAAAATCAATCAATTAGAAGTAACGTTTAACAGGGTTGATGTATTAAATGTTACGGATGATATTTTTAAAAACACTTACACTTGTATTGTAAGTAACCCGCCTTACATTAGGGAGTTGGAGAAAGAATTAATGCAAAATAATGTACTAAACTTTGAGCCACATACAGCCTTATTTGTAAGCAACAACGACCCCCTTATTTTTTACCGTCATATCGCTCTTTTAGCACAAAAACTACTGGTTAATAAAGGCGTTCTCTTTTTTGAAATCAATGAGTTTTTAGGGTCTGAGATGGTTTCTATGTTGCAACAAATGAATTATACATCTATTGAACTTCGAAAAGATTTGAGTGGTAAAGATAGAATGGTGCGTGCTGTATGGCATCACTAGACTCAACAACCTGCTTTATGCTTATTATCTACCTTTTTTATTGCTGAAAATTGTAGTAATTTTGTCGTTTGGCTCTAACTAAATCGCTTGTGGTGTGTTAGAGTCCTATATAAACTGATTTATATCGTTTATTGTATTATCTATTTAAAATATCAACTGTTATGAAAAAGACTGATTTACTATATAAAGTTCTGAAAGAAAGAGTTTTGTTGTTAGATGGAGCAATGGGTAGTCTCATACAAAACTATAAACTTGAAGAAGAAGATTTTAAAGGTGATCGTTTTAAAGATCATCCCGCTTTATTAAAGGGTAATAACGATTTATTATCCATTGTACGTCCTGATATTATTAAAGGTATTCACCTAGAATATCTAAAGGCCGGTTCTGATATCATCGAAACAAATACATTTAATGCCACTTCTATTTCGCAGGCTGATTATAGTGCCGAAGCGTTAGTGCACGAATTAAATAAGCAGTCGGCCATTCTAGCACGCGAAGCCGCTGAAGAAATGAGTACGCCTGACAAGCCTCGTTTTGTAGCAGGTGCCATAGGACCAACAAACAAAACAGCTTCTTTATCACCTGATGTAAACGACCCAGGTTTTAGAGCCATCACATTTGATGAGTTGAGATTGGCTTACCGCCAGCAGGTAGAAGGCCTACTAGATGGTGGTGTAGACTTATTTTTAGTAGAAACAATTTTTGACACTCTAAATGCTAAAGCGGCGCTTTTTGCCATTAATGAAGTGTTGATTGAACGAGGTATGGAGAAAATGCCTGTGATGGTTTCTGCTACCGTGGCCGATGCCAGTGGCCGTACCTTGTCTGGACAAACCATGGAGGCTTTCTTAAATTCGGTTTCTCACGTTGATTTATTATCGGTAGGATTAAACTGTTCGTTTGGAGCAAGTGACCTACGTCCGTATATACAGGAGTTGGGCGCAAAGGCGCCTTTTAGAATTAGTGCCTATCCCAATGCTGGATTACCTAATCAATTTGGCGAATATGACGAAACCCCTCTTCAGATGGCTCCTCAAGTAAAAGAGTATCTAGAAGATGGTTTGGTTAATATTATTGGAGGTTGTTGTGGAACAACACCTGATCATATTCGTGAGTTTGCCAAGATGATTGGCCAAGCAAAGGTTCACCAAGCAAGCGAAAAATCACACATTACTAAGTTAAGTGGATTAGAGCCTTTATCCTTTACCAAAGAATTAAACTTTATAAATGTTGGGGAGCGAACTAATGTAGCTGGATCTATCAAATTTGCACGCCTTATTCGTGATGGCAAATATGAAGAAGCGCTTAATATTGCCCGCGAGCAAGTAGAAGGTGGCGCCCAGATTATTGATGTTAACATGGATGATGCCATGCTTGACGCTAAAAAAGAGATGGTAACTTTCCTTAATTTAATGGGTTCGGAACCAGATATTGCACGCCTACCCGTTATGATTGACAGCTCTAAATGGGAGGTGCTTGAAGCTGGTTTAAAGTGTGTGCAAGGAAAAGCCGTTGTTAATTCCATCAGTTTAAAAGAAGGCGAACAGCAATTTGTAGAGCAAGCCACTAAAATTAAACAATACGGTGCTGCAGTGGTTGTTATGGCCTTTGATGAAAAAGGTCAAGCAGATACGTTTGAACGTCGTCAGGAAATATGCACAAGAGCGTATGCTATTCTAACTCAAAAAGTTAAATTCCCTGCTGAAGACATTATTTTTGACCCTAATATCTTAGCTATTGCCACAGGTATTGAAGAGCATAATAACTATGGCGTAGATTTCATTAAGTCCACTAAATGGATTAAAGAGAATTTACCATATGCCAAAGTGAGTGGGGGTGTAAGTAATCTATCATTCTCGTTTAGAGGAAATAACATTGTGCGTGAAGCCATGCATTCTGCCTTTTTGTACCATGCTATTAAAGTGGGTATGGATATGGGTATTGTAAATCCTGGTATGTTACAAATCTACGATGAGATACCTAAAGATTTATTAGAACTAGTTGAAGATGTGATTCTTAATCGCAGAATGGATGCTACCGAACGTCTTATTGAATACGCAGAAACCATTAAAGACCAAAAAGTAGAAGGCAAAGTTGATGATCGTTTGGCATGGCGTGAGAAAAATTTGGAAGACAGGCTGGCACATAGTTTAATACGTGGTATTCCCGATTTTTTAGAGGAAGATTTAGAACAAGCACGTGAAAAACATCAGTATTCATTAGATATTATCGAAGGGCCTTTGATGGATGGTATGAATATCGTGGGTGATTTATTTGGCTCTGGTAAAATGTTTTTACCGCAGGTGGTGAAAACCGCTCGCGTGATGAAAAAAGCCGTTGCCATCTTACAGCCTTTTATTGAAGCAGAAAAAGCTGCTTCGGGCAAAGGAGGCACATCAGCAGGTAAAATTTTGATGGCCACCGTCAAAGGAGATGTTCATGATATTGGTAAAAATATTGTGGGTGTTATCCTGGGTTGTAATAATTACGAAATTATCGACTTGGGAGTGATGGTACCTACCGAACGTATATTGCAAGAGGCAGTAAATCACAAAGTTGACATCATTGGATTAAGTGGTCTTATCACACCTTCGTTAGAGGAAATGACCATTGTGGCTAAAGAAATGAAGAAAAAAGGCATGAAACTGCCGTTGATGATTGGTGGCGCCACAACTTCAAAAATACATACAGCCGTAAAAATTGAGACAGAATATGACCATCCTGTTGTGTACGTAAAGGATGCTTCAAAAAGTGTGCAGGTGGTAAGTGCGCTTTTATCTTCAAAAAAGGCTCAATTTGCAGCAGACATACGTGATGAGTACGCTGTTTTGCGCGAACGCAACAATACAAAAAAGCAAATCTCAATTTTATCAATTGAAGAGGCGAGAGCCAAAAAATATAAAATAGATTGGAAAAACACCATCCTTCCTTTGCCAGCGGAGTCAGGTGTAAAGGTTTTAGAAGATTATCCTATTTCTGAAATTCGTAAATACATCGATTGGACCTTCTTCTTTTCTGCATGGCAACTCACTGGCAATTACAGTGGTATGGATGAATTGAAGGATGAAGCTCAAGTTAAAACATGGCTTTCTCAATTCCGCACTGACGAAGCACAAGCTAAAGCTAATGAAGCGTTTAAGTTATACACTTCGGCTATCAATATGTTAGACCGCATAGAAAAGGATAAGATGTTACAAGCCAATGCGGTATTTGGTATTTTTCCAGCGAACAGTGTGAATGACGATGATATAGAAGTATACACTGATGAGTCGCGTACCGAATTACTTACTAAGTTTCACCATCTACGCGAGCAACAGGATAAACCAGGCAAAGAGGTTTTTCATTGTTTGAGTGATTTTATTGCTCCCAAAGAATCAAAACGTTTTGACCACCTGGGTGCCTTCGCTGTGACAGCTGGTATTGGTATCGAAAAATGGATTAAACATTTTGAGGATGACCATGACGATTTTAGCAGCATCTTATTAAAATCGCTGGCAGATCGTTTGGCTGAGGCTTTTGCTGAGTTGCTACACTTTAGAGTGCGTAAGGAATTTTGGGCGTATGCACCCGATGAAGAGTTTAACAGTGAAGACTTTATTCGTGAGCGCTACCGTGGTATTCGCCCTGCATTAGGATATCCTGCTTGTCCAGATCACAGTGAAAAACGTCAGTTGTTTGAATTATTAAGCGCTGAAGAAAATGCGGGCATCACCCTTACCGAACATTATAGCATGTACCCCAACGCTGCGGTTAGTGGTGTTTATTTTGCGCATCCCGAAGCCATGTATTTTGGCATTGGCAAGGTTGGTCAAGACCAAGTAGAGGATTTAGCCAAACGTAAAAAAACAAGTGTGGAAGATGTTGAAAAATGGATTCCTCTAAATCTAGGGTATTAGATTTATAAATAATGATAACTAAAAAAGCCTGACTTATTGAGTCAGGCTTTTCTGTTGAGTATAAGTTTGTGTATCTATAACTTGATACCAAAACGATCGTTAATAACCTTTAGCATATCATTATCTTCATTGATATGAGCGGCTTCAAAACCTAACGATTTTGCGACATCTACATTAAGTAATGAATCATCCAAAAAGAAGATTTCTTCAGCCTTGATACCGCATCCTGCGAGTACCTTTTCATAAATTAACTCTGTAGGTTTGCTACATTTCTGTTCAAACGAAAAAAACTTATGATGAAACAAATCATTCATATTTGTAAGATGCGATCCCATTGCATAAAACTCACGAATATGAAAACTATTTGTATTACTTAATACCATCACCGTAAACTGTTCTTTTAGTTTCAAGATGAGTTCGATACGTTCTTTTGGCAGACCTACAAACATCTGACCCCACGCTTCTAGTATCAATTGATTATCTACCGCTTTGGGCAATTTTGCTTGAATGGCCGATACGAATTCCTGTTCTGTAATTACCCCTTCTTCAAATTGAATAAACGGTCCTTTGTGATGCGATTTAGATATTTCATTTTCTGCATTGGCATAACCTAATTTCACCAACGCCTGAATCGTTCTTTGTGGATCGATATCTAGTACTACTCCACCTAAATCGAATAAAATGCCTTTTATATGTGTCATGTATATTTCATTAATTTGAGATCAAATATAGATAATTGCCCATTAAAACTGTAAATTAATTAAGAATCTTTTTATCCGAATATATGCTAATTATCGCCAAAACATTTAGTGTTGTTATAAAACCCATTGGATAGAAGCAGGACATATTTAAATAAACTTATCTATTTGACCGAGAAATATTTCTGATTCAATAAAATAAGTCGTATATTTGCACCCGCAAAATAAACGTAGGTTGTTTATTTATTAACAATAAAAAAAAGAAGTCCACATGGCTGTAAAGATTAGATTAGCAAGACACGGACGCAAAAGGTATGCTTACTATCACATTGTGATAGCAGATAGCAGGGCGCCACGAGATGGCAGGTATATTGAAAGGATTGGTTCTTACAATCCTAACACTAATCCTGCTACTATCAACCTTAATTTTGATAAAGCCTTAACATGGCTTGGAAATGGTGCTCAACCTACCGAAACTTGTAGGGCAATTTTGTCTTATAAGGGCGTATTAATGAAAAAACACTTATTAGAAGGTGTTAAAAAAGGTGCTTTCGATTTAGCACAAGCTGAAGTTCGCTTCAACGCTTGGTTAGCTGCAAAAGAAGGTAAAGTTCAAGCAAAAGTAGAGTCTTTATCAGGCGCTAAAGTAACTGCAGACAAAGACCGTTTAGAGGCTGAGTTGAAAGTGAATGCGAATAGAGTACAAGCTATTGCTGCTAGAAAAGCAGAATTAGAAGCTATTGCTAAAGCTGCAGCTGAAGAGACTGTTGCTGATGAGGCTACTGAGGAAGCTACTGAAGAAACTCAAGGCGAGTAATTTAGTTTACTTACCCAAAATACAAAGGCTGTTTCATACCGAAACAGCCTTTTGTTGTTTTATGAGTTATTAAAAGATGAAAATCCCAATAAATACAAATACAAAACTCATCATAAAACCAGCATATACCTGAGCTGGTTTATGAGCGTTAAGGTATAGTCGTGAGGTGCCTAACAGTCCTGCAATAACCAAAACAACTACAAACGGCCAAAAAAGGTTTAGTGCGTGGAGATAAGAAACGCCCAACAAAGCACCTGCAAACCCTCCAAAACCAATCATATGCATACTTATTTTCCAGAAGAAAGTAATGCCCATGGCTATGTAAACTGTAATCAACGACGACAACATAAAGGCCTCAATCACACGTGGTGTAAACGGAAGTCTTTTAAGCGTAAAATATGCCAAAAAGTAAAACACACCTGTAAAAAAAACAGGCAATATCCGTTCTCTTCTATCATTCATATAAACGGAACTAATGGTACCTAACTTTAAGAACAGAGGAATGAGCGTCAGCGGAATAATAAAAGTACACAGTGCCACAATCAGAAAAATAATCTGTAACTGAATCATTGGCATAAGCGCCATAAAAGGGTCAAGATTAACAATAACAAATAACCCTAGAGTTGGTATGATAAGTGGATGTAGAAGAATAGATAATATTCGCGAAATATGATTCATAACAATGAGATAAATGGATAAAGCGATGACGCTTATAATTCTTTCCTTAGTCTAGCAACTGGAATGTTTAGTTGTTCTCGGTACTTAGCTACGGTTCTTCGTGCTATATTATACGATTTATCGTTTAGTATTTCAGCTAAGCGATCATCTGTAAGGGGCTTACGTTTATCCTCATTGCCAATGCACTCTTCTAAAATTTTCTTTATTTCACGTGTGCTTACTTCCTCTCCACTATCGGTTTGCATACCCTCAGAGAAGAAATATTTAAGTGGGAAAATACCAAAGTGAGTTTGTATATATTTGCTATTCGACACACGAGAAATGGTGGATATATCTAAGTTAGTAACCTCTGCAATGTCTTTTAATATCATAGGTCGAAGATTCGTTTCATCTCCTTCCATAAAATAATCATGCTGGTAGTCTAAAATGGCTTCCATTACCAACATCAAGGTATTCTGACGTTGTTTTATGGCATCTATAAACCATTTTGCTGAGTCTAACTTTTGTTTTACAAACAATACAGCATCCTTCTTATCTGGAGTACGATTCTTTTTGTTAGAACTATAATCTTCAAGCATATTAGCATACGTACTGCTAATACGAAGCTCCGGAATGTTTCTATTGTTAAGCGTCAATTGAAGCTCATCGTCTTCAAGTTCTAAAATAAAATCAGGGATGATGTGTTGGATGGTTTTAGTCATCGGGTTACTATAACTACTACCCGGTTTTGGGTTGAGTTTAAGTATTTCCGACAGGGCATCTTTTAACTCATCTTCTTCTATATGAAGACGTTTAGTTATCTTATCGTAATGTTTACGTGTAAACTCTTCAAAATGATTGAGCAAAATTTGATACGCATTTTCAATATCTGGAAACGATCGATCTTTTCGTTTCATTTGCAACAACAAACACTCTTGCAAATCGCGAGCTGCCACCCCAGGAGGATCAAAATCCTGAACCAATTCAAGCATTTTTAATGCCTCTTGGTCATCTAATTCTAGGTTTTGTGAGAATGCTAAATCATCTATTATCTCATTGATTTCACGACGTAGATAACCATCCTCATCAATATTACCAATGATGTATTCAGCAATGGTATGTTCACGATCGCTGAGCATTCGAAGACCCAATTGCGAAATTAATTGCTCGTGAAAAGTCGTACCGTTTGAAAATGGGATATCTTCGTGTTTATCGTCTTTTGAAAAGTTACGGGCTTGCAATTTGTAAGCTGGGATGTCCTCGTCACGGATGTATTCGTCAATGGATAATTCATCTTTATCAGATACTTTTTCACGTACTTCAGGTTCATCGCGCTCCTGGTCTTGGTTGTCATGTTCAAGTTCGAGAACAGGATTTTCTTCTAATTCTTTTTTGATGCGTTGCTCCAGATGAGCCGCAGGTATCTCAAGCAGTTTTATCACCTGTATTTGTAAGGGTGATAATTTCTGTAGTAACTTTTGTTGTAAACTTTGCTTTAGCATCTTTTTGTCTTATCTCAATAGTTCACTTGTCGATTAACTCCTCTAACAAGTTTCAAATTTAAGATTAATTCATCAAAAGCACTAGAGCTAAGCAGGTATTTAGTATTTCTTTGACTTTGAAGAAGCCCAAAAGGATTCTATACAATCATGTGGTGATTACTGCTGAGCTTTTTAGGCCTAAAACGCTGCATTTTTTGGTGTACGAGGAAAAGGTATTACATCCCTAATATTACTCATGCCAGTAATGAAGAGCATGAGGCGTTCAAAACCCAAACCAAACCCACTGTGTATGGCAGTTCCAAATCGTCGCGTGTCGAGATACCATTGCATATCGTGGCTGGGGATACCCATCTCATTCATACGCGCCACCAACTTATCGTAATTCTCTTCACGTTGAGAGCCCCCAATTATTTCACCTATTTGTGGAAATAACACATCCATTGCACGTACCGTTTCATTGTCATCGTTCAGTTTCATGTAAAACGATTTAATACCCTTTGGATAATCAGTAAGAATAACAGGTTTTTTAAAATGCTTTTCCACTAAAAAACGCTCGTGTTCGGATTGTAAATCATTACCAAAACCAGTGATGTTATATTTAAATTTACCATTCTTATTATATTTTGAGTCTTTTAGAATAGCAATTGCTTCGGTATAGGTTAGCCGAACAAAGTCATTGGAGTGTACAAATTTTAATTTCTCAATTAATTCCATTGAACGCTCTTCTTCCTTTTTATCTTTCTCTTCTTCTTTTAGTCTATTGCTCAAAAACAGTAAGTCATCTTCACAACCTATTAATGCTTGCTTGATCAAAAACTTTAAAAACTCCTCCGCCAAATCCATATTGTCATTCAAATCGGCAAAGGCCATCTCTGGCTCTATCATCCAAAACTCGGCTAAATGGCGTGATGTATTTGAGTTTTCGGCGCGGAACGTAGGGCCAAAAGTATAGATATCACCCATGGCCATGGCAGCTAATTCCCCTTCTAACTGACCAGAAACCGTTAAATTAGTCTGTTTCCCAAAAAAATCTTCGTTGTAATTAATCGTACCATCTTCTGTAAGAGGCAGATTATTAAAATCCAGAGTCGTCACATGAAACATCTCACCAGCCCCTTCACAATCAGAAGACGTAATAATAGGTGTGTGGATATTAACAAATCCCTTTTGAGTAAAAAACTGATGTACTGCAAACACCATGGCGTGCCGTATACGGGCAATTGCACCAAACGTATTGGTACGATAACGTAGGTGTGCAATTTCTCTTAAAAACTCTAAACTATGTCTCTTGGGCTGCAAAGGATATTTATCTACATCACAGTCACCCAGAATCTCTATTTCAGACGCTAGTATTTCAACGGCCTGTCCACTGCCATTCGACTTGTTTAAAGTGCCATTGAATGAAACAGAAGCCCCTGTAGTGATTCTTTTTAGTAGATGCTCATCAAATTTATCAGGCTCTACTACAATTTGCAAATTATGAATACACGATCCATCATTAAGCGCAATAAAAAGAACTTGCTTGTTACCTCTTTTAGTTCTTACCCATCCTTTTACATTAACCTCTATACCAAAGTCAGTTAATGTTAAGATTTGAACAATCTTCGTTCTGCCAATGTGTTTCATTATTATTCAATTTATTGCTTCGACAACAAAAGTAATTATTTGTTACTATAAGGTATTACTGAGAGTACCCAATGATGGTTAAAAGAGCGTAATATTTGAGGATTAAGACACAGAGCGATTCGTTGAGAATGCGGGTAACAAAAAAAAGACGAACCTAAGCTCGTCTTTCATATATCTTCAAGATAAAATCTATTTTTTTGTGAATCGATCCATTTGGTTGTCATAATTAAGGTAATATTTACCCTTATTAAGCGTGCCAATTTTCACTTCTTTTCCATATCCTTTAAATACAATACCCCCAAACTCATCATAAATTTCGTAAGATGTTTCGGCACTAAATGTAATTAAATCCGTTGTTTTGGTAGAAAACGTCACCGCTTCTTTGGTACTGGTAGTCACAAGCTCGCTTGAGTAACTCGCTTTGTTGCGATAATCCACTTGTTTAATGCGGAATTTATTCTCTCCACTATTTAGTCTAACAGTTGTTTTGTATGAATTTTCGCCAGGAGTACCTTTCCCATCAACTTCACCAACTTTAATCCATTTATTCCATCTAAATTGCTCCACAACAAACGTTAATGAACCCGATTCTTTCACGGTAGTCCATTTTAAATCTGTATTTTCCAATACTAATTTAGTAATTTGGAAGGTAGCTCTTGGATTAAGCACCTCTGCATTTAACACTTTAGGTAAACAATCGTTTTTATATCGAATACTTACAGATAAAGCATCCCCAATGTTGAACCCATAAACCCCCAGGTCAATCTCAAATGCACTGGAGTTAATTTCGTCTGTGGTGGTTAATCCGTTAACGGTAACTTCGTAAATACAAAAACCGACACCAGTAGGTGCAAATGGGTTTTTAACGTAAAGGTTCTCACCCTGAAAGGTTCCTTTAAGCGTTAGCTCTCCAGCTTTGAGTGATGTAAGGCATAATAACCCTGCTAATAATGAAAATAATACTCTTTTCATGTAGGTTTGAATCTAATATATTTGGGTGATGCAATTTATATAATTATATCCATATGTTATATAAAATTGCAAGTTTTGTTAAAATTTAAGGTTAAATATAGTATTATTTTTTAATTATCCATCCAGTCACCATTTTCTTTTATAAGATTAATAAGTGCCTCGACAGCTATTTTACCCCCTTCAATATTACGTAAAACTAGTTCTCGTTTTTTAAAAAGGCTAACTGTATTAGGCCCTGAGCCAATGTACCCGTAGTCTGCATCCGCCATTTCTCCTACCCCATTAACGATACATCCCATGACGCCAATTTTTAACCCTTTTAAATGAGAGGTTCGTTTCTTAATTTCTTTAGTGGTTTCCTGAAGGTTAAATAAAGTGCGTCCACAACCAGGACAGGAAATAAATTCTGTTTTAGTAAAACGAGCTCGTGATGCTTGAAGAATACCATAACTTGTATTAAGCAGGTCTAGTGATGATACCTCACCTTTATTGTCAAGATATAACCCGTCAGCAAACCCATCCAAAAATAAAATTCCAGCATCAGCAGCTGCTTTAATTTGAAGCGTCTCAAGATCATCTTCTTGATAGGCATTATGAATAAGTACCGGATGTGTTAAACCTTCTAGATTTAATTTCAATATAAATGCACGCTGTTCTACGGGGGTATTAATGTAAGACGAGCTAATCAACAATACCACTTGAGCATGTGTTGTTAACTTAGCAATCACATGTTCATCAAAATCAATTATTGAGGTGTTTAGAAATACTATTTGATCTGCAAAATCATCATCCAAAAACTCTTTAGTATTCACCAATGGAAAGTGGTTGTTTTGTTGATTCATTTGCTTCCAAATTGGCAGAGGAACAATGGTTTTATGATCAGTTAAAGTCGCATCTTCAAGTGTTGCACAATAGACATAGTCAGGTTTTAGCTCTGCCTCTTTTAGTGATGAATGAAAAGTGGATATAACTACAGGTACATTGTCTAAACCTATGTTTAAAACGGCATGGGTCGCACGGCGATTATATTCATAAGGAGTGAAACCAACAACTTTTATGGGTGTTATGGGGGAATGATTGATTCGTTGATGAATATGATTCACTAGTTTTTTTGCCACAGGCACTTCTTTTTCAGGATCTTCGGTTAGTGAGACCCTAATCGTATCACCTAAGCCATCAACCAATAACGCTCCAGTACCTACGGCTGATTTGATGCGACCTTCATCTTCACTACCCGCTTCTGTAACGCCTAGGTGCAATGGATACATCATCCCTTCGCTCTTCATGGTAGCCACAAGCAGGCGTACTGTATACACCATAATACGTGTATTACTGGCCTTGATGCTTAATATAATATCTTTGAAATCTACTTTTTCACAAATACGCAAGTATTCCATACATGCTTCAACCATTCCTTGCGGCGTATCGCCAAATCGGCTCATGATACGGTCAGATAAAGAACCATGATTAGTACCTATCCTTAAGGCGGTTCCATTATCCTTACAAATACGCAAGAATGGTATTAATTTACGTTCTGCGATATCTAGTTCTTCAGCGTATGCTTCTTCAGAAAAGGTAAGTTCAAATTTTTTTGCACCACCTGAAAAGTTACCTGGATTAATGCGAACCTTTTCAACTAAGGTAGCCGCAATTTCGGCAGCATTGGGATTAAAGTGAATATCTGCCACA
>QKIO01000382.1 GCA_003251015.1 Bacteroidales bacterium | reverse complement strand
CTTTCAAGATTAATATACTAACGCATTCTAGTAACAATTAATATCTTATTCTTATTTTTAGGTACAATTTCCAATGTTTTCAAAGAGCGTTGTTGATCGTTAAACCAACTCTTGTGTGATATATTCAGAATCGAACTGAATTTGCAAACCATTATATCTGTTGCTTTAGTATGGCAGCGTTCTGTCAGAAGCGGGTGCAAAGATAACAACTTTAATTCTTATTATCCAACTATTTTTTTGATTTATTTTTAAAAAAGTTTTTAACCTAAATTAACTCTCAAACCATCCAAACTCCTCCCCAGTATTACTGCCTTTAAGAACATCCCTTGTTGTTCGAAGCGGGTGCAAAATAACAACCTTTAATCCGATTTTCCTAATCCTAATTCATCTTTTTTTCAACTCAATTACATCTCAAACCCTAACTGACTGATTTGTTGTGAAGAAATACGTGAAAAAATATTGAAGTTTTATACATCTACCCACTTCCAGCCCAATAAAATTAGATAATCACCCATTTTTACTATTCAATAGACCTATAGTATAAAGGTCATATTTGAATTGAATGCCATAAAAACTTACTCTATATTTATTATCTTTGTAGTTTACCTTATAATATAAGACGATGAGCAAAAACTTGGTTATAATACCTACATACAACGAAAAGGAGAACATCTCCTCTATAATACATGCTGTTTTAGAATTACCTCGCTTTTTTGAGATACTTATCATAGACGACAATTCACCCGACGGAACGGCTGATATCGTAAAAAACCTCATACAACAACATCCCTCACAAATTCATATTATGCAACGCGCCGGCAAACTGGGTCTAGGCACTGCGTACATAGCGGGTTTTAAATGGGCCATTGAAAAAAAGTATGATTACATCTTTGAGATGGATGCAGACTTCTCACACCCACCTCAAGACTTACTTCGTTTGCATGACGCTTGCCTTGAGCAAAAGGCTGATGTGGCCATTGGTTCAAGATATGTATCGGGTGTTAATGTAGTAAACTGGCCAATTGGACGAGTTCTTATGTCGTATTTCGCATCTGTATACGTGCGTTTTGTAACTAGAATGAAAATAATGGACACAACAGCCGGTTTTAAATGTTATAGTCGTCACGTATTGGAAAGCATCGAGCTTGACAAAATAAAACTTAAAGGATACGCTTTTCAAATAGAGATGAAATTTACATCATGGAAATTAGGGTATAATATAATAGAAGTGCCAATTGTATTTACAGACCGTAGACAAGGAGCTTCTAAAATGAGTGGCGGTATTTTTAGGGAAGCAGTTTGGGGAGTTGTAAAAATGAAAATTCTAAGTTTCTTTAAGAAGTACAAAAAATAAAGAGAACTATAAACCATCACTACTGTTAATTACAAAAATCAATAAAATTAAAACTATGTCAACACTACTTATAAAGAATGCCACCGTTATAAACGAAGGAATTAGAAAGAGCGCTAGTATCTATATTAAGGATGGCATTATAATTAAAATAAGTGATGGTTTAGATCTACCTACTGCCGATACTGTTATTGATGCAAGTGGTAAATTAGTACTCCCTGGAGTTATTGACGATCAAGTTCACTTTAGAGAACCAGGATTAACGCATAAGGGCACCATCGAATCGGAATCAGCAGCAGCTGTGGCCGGCGGGATTACATCGTTTATGGAGATGCCTAATACAACACCACAAGCTACCACACAAGTTATCTTAGAAGAGAAATACCAACTAGCTGCGCAAAAATCATCGGCCAACTTCTCATTCTACATGGGTGCAACTAACGATAACATTGATGAATTATTAAAGACAGACCCTAAAATGGTTTGTGGCATTAAAATCTTTATGGGATCATCAACTGGAAATATGTTGGTGGATAACACCGAAGTACTTGGGCGTATATTTGCGGAAAGCAAAGTACTTATTGCCACTCACTGCGAGGACGAAGAAACCATCCGTAAAAACACCGAAGTATATAAGGAGAAATATGGCGAGGACATGCCATTTAAATACCATCCCGAAATACGTTCAGAAGAGGCTTGTTACCTTTCATCACAGAAAGCAGCTGCTTTGGCTCGGAAACACAATTCGAGATTACACATTTTACATCTTACCACAGCCAAAGAACTAGATTTGTTAGATTCTGGAATGCCTCTATCAGAGAGACAAGTGACTGGTGAGGTGTGTGTGCATCATTTATGGTTTTCGGATGAAGATTACGACCAGTATGGAGCTAATATAAAATGGAATCCATCCATCAAAACAAAAAAGGACAGAGATGCTCTACGTCAAGGACTCATTGATGGACGCTTAGTGGTGGTGGCTACAGACCATGCGCCTCATACCAAAGAAGAAAAAGCCAATAAATACTTCAAGGCACCATCAGGTGGGCCGCTAGTACAACACGCCTTAGTGGCCATGTTAGAGATGGTAAAAAACAACATCTTCACCTATGAATTAGTGGTAGAACGGATGTGTCATGCACCAGCCGAATTATTTAAGATTAGTAAACGTGGATACTTAAGAGAAGGTTATTTTGCGGATATTGTAATTGTTAACCCAGACGAAAAATGGGAAGTGAACAGCTCAAACCTATTATATAGGTGTGGATGGTCTCCGTTTGATGGCACGACCTTCTCGCATAAAGTTACTCACACGATTGTAAACGGTCAAATCGTTTACCAAAACAACCGTGTGTCACCAGATATTAAAGGCCAACGCTTAACCTTTGAACGATAAGACATATGAAACGCCTAACTCCTAAATTAAGATGGTTGAAATTTGGCATAATAGTAGGCCTAGCTACGTTCTTCTTTGCTTGTCAGCATGAAACATCTAACAAGCAAAGCGCCATCACCACAGGTGAACAACTCGCCGACACCATTATATACAGTGTTCAAATTCGGAATACAGATTCGTTGGACACATGGACCGACAAGTGCTTATCAAAATTAGATAACAAAAAGTTAGTAGACCAACTTTTTGAATCGGTATATAATCACAAAGCGATACCTTATAGTTACAGTACGGATCAAGCCATGTCTGTTGGCGATATAAAATCGCTCGAAGAAAGCGAAGATTTCACCCGTGATAGAGTAGGCAAATTACAATTTTGGGAGTCGTGGTACTACGATGCAAGCCAACAACACATGACCAAGAAAGTAAATGCCATCTTGATAGCTTATGAAATAAGAGCAGACGATGGAACCATAAGGGGCTACAAAGCTGCCTTTTACATTAAGTTAAATAACTAATTAGAAAGACTAAGTCTTGAAATGCCGCACTGGGCGGTTTTAACAATTTACATCTGTGGAGTTAAGCCAATTATTATCACATTACGCAAGCGATACGCGTGTTATTGAGTTGCAAAATAAAATAGACAAAAATAACATATGCATAAGTGGATTAACTGGAAGCTCAAAAGCTGTTGTTGTAGCTGCTTGTAGTCAAAAAGGGCCTCATTTTATTGTAATAAAAGATGCAGAAGAAGCGGCCTATTTCTACAATGATTTGGTTCAGCTGACTCATGAAAATGCGGTTTACTTCTTACCCTCTTCGTACAAACGCACACCAGACTATGGTGTCAAAGATGCGCAAAACGTATTGATGCGCACCGAAACACTAAGCATCCTTCGCTCTAATCAAGCACCACTATTTGTGGTTACATCTCCAGAAGCGCTGATAGAAAAGGTTATTTCGCCTGAAACATTTGAGCAGAATAAACTCGTTATAAGTAAAGGTGATAAGATTAACATCTCTTTTATTAGTGATGTCCTTTATGAATACCATTTTGAAAAGGTTGACTTTGTATTTGAGCCTGGACAATTTTCCATTAGAGGTAGTATTGTTGATGTGTATTCATTCTCGGATGAAGATCCTTATCGCATCGATTTTTTTGGTGATGAAATAGATAGCATTCGCCGTTTTGATTTAGAGAATCAACTATCAAAAGAAAAATTAAGCCAAATAACCATTGTACCCAACCTAAGCGAAAATCAAGACGAGGCTCTTCTTATCCCCCTATCTGAATATCTACCTGAACATACAAAGCTATGGATTGAGGACATCTCATTTTTAAAGGAGAAAATGAGTGAACTTATTGACAGAATAGATGAAAAACGAAAATTAAAAGTGGATGACGAGAATGAGTTATCCTTCCTTCAACCATTAGCAATTTGCTCGTACAAAGAGTTTAATAAGGTACTTGGCGGAAAAACCATCATCACATTTACAAAACCAAAGGGTGATACCCATAATGAACATTTTGTATTCAACACAGCACCTCAACCTATCTTTCACAAAAACTTTGAGTTACTTGAAAAAAATCTACTAGAGAGACAAGACCAAGGATATAGCTGTCATATTTTAGCGGATAACACAAGACAATTCGAACGACTTAATGCTATTTTTCAAGACAGAGGTGTAAATATCACCTATAATCCTATAGAGCATAGTTTACACGAAGGATATATCGATCACGACTTACATATTTGTGCATATACCGATCATCAGATATTTGAGCGTTATCACAAGTTTTCCTTACGTAACGAGAAAGCAAAATCGGCTCGTCAATCCATCTCACTAAAAGATTTAAGTCGATTAAACCCTGGCGACTATGTCGTTCATATCGATCATGGAGTTGGTAAGTTTGGTGGTTTAGTAACAACTCAGGAAAACGGAAAAACACAAGAAGCGATACGCCTCATTTATCGGGACAGTGATGTATTATTAGTAAATATCCATTCGCTACATCGAATTAGTAAGTTTAAAGGTAAGGATGGCACACCTCCAAAAGTAAACAAACTAGGTACAACAACCTGGTCTAAACTAAAAGAGAAAACGAAATCTAAGGTTAAAGACATTGCCCGTGAGTTAATTGCGCTTTACGCACAACGTAAGACAGAGCCAGGCTTTGCTTTCTCACCAGATTCGTATCTACAAACTGAACTAGAAGCCTCATTTATTTACGAAGACACTGCCGACCAAGAGAGATCAACCAAGGCTGTAAAAGCGGATATGGAGCAAGCAACACCAATGGACAGATTAGTTTGCGGCGACGTAGGTTTTGGCAAAACAGAAATTGCCATCAGAGCAGCTTTTAAGGCTGTGGCAGACAACAAGCAGGTGGCCGTATTGGTACCAACAACAATATTAGCACTTCAACACTACACTACATTTAAGGAACGATTAAAGGATTTTCCGGCTAAAGTAGAGTATGTGAGCCGCTTGCGCAAAGCCAAAGATACTAAAGAAGCATTAAAAAACCTTAAAGAAGGACATGTTGACATCTTAATAGGCACCCATCGCTTAATAGGTAAAGATGTTATTTTCAAAGACCTAGGCCTTCTTATTGTGGATGAAGAACAACGTTTTGGCGTTTCAGTAAAAGAAAAACTCAAACAACTAAAAGTTAATGTGGATACGCTTACATTAACAGCGACTCCCATACCGCGCACTTTACAATTTTCGTTGATGGGAGCGCGTGATTTATCCATATTAAACACTCCTCCTCCCAATAGACACCCCATCATCACAGAAGTTCATGTGCTTAACGAAGAAGTGATTAAGGAAGCTATAAATTACGAGATAGAGCGTGGTGGTCAAGTGTTTTTTATCAATAATCGTGTGCAAAACATTTTGGAGATTGAGGCAATGATAAATCGCATCTTACCTCAAGTAAAAACAATCGTTGCTCATGGTCAGATGGATGGTTCGGCTTTAGAAAAAATAATGCTTGATTTCATAAGTGGCGAATATGATGTACTAATAGCCACAACAATCATCGAATCTGGGTTAGACATCCCCAATGCCAATACTATATTAATTAATAACGCCCATCATTTTGGGTTAAGTGAATTACATCAGCTTCGTGGCCGAGTAGGCAGAAGTAACAAAAAAGCATTTTGTTACTTATTAGCTCCTCCACTCACAACACTTACTCAAGAAGCGCGTCGACGACTAAAAATAGTAGAAGAATTTTCGGACTTGGGCAGTGGCTTTAATATTGCCATGCAAGATTTAGACATAAGGGGCGCAGGCGATGTACTTGGTGGCGAACAAAGTGGTTTTATCTCTGATATTGGTTACGAAACATATCAACGCATTTTGAATGAGGCACTCTTAGAACTACGTCAGACAGAATTCAAAGACACATTTGAAGACTCAAATGAAAATGGCGTTACCAACACAGAATATGTGTCAGACTGCCAAATAGACACGGATGAGGAATTACGTTTGCCGGATAGTTATATTTCTAACATTTCGGAACGCATGCATTTGTATCGTGAGCTTGATAATATTGAAAACGAAGCGGATTTAATTAAATTCGAAAACAACCTAATGGATCGTTTTGGACCATTGCCTGATACAGGTCAGAAACTTCTAGATATAGTGCGCATTAGAAAAGCAGCAAAAGCTTTAGGTATAGAGAAGGTTGTGTTCAAAAATCAAAAGCTATACTTATACTTAGTTGCCGATAAAGAGTCTTGTTATTTTCAATCGGCCACTTTTGGTATTCTTCTTCAATGGGTACAAAACACCCCACTTAAACCCATTATGAAAGAAGGAAAAGAACGATTGTATATTCACATAACTAACGTGCGGAATCTACAAGAAGTAAAATCCATCATAGAAAACATTACACCTCAAAAAGATTAAGATACAATAGCATAAAATAGAGTAGCCGCAACTTCACCCATTTCGTTTCTAAATTTTTTACCTAGAAACTTTATGGGAAGATGAGATAGGTTTGTCAGTTGTAATGATGGTTCTTCACTCCCATCACTTTCAACAAACACACATTGCTCATTTTTAAGTACATCAATCCCTATTAACTTAACGCCTTTGAATGCTGGATGTTTACTATGATCGACAACTACCATATCTTTATCGACCACAACATAAGCTACACCGGTTTTATCCAACATCGCTTTCATTTCATCTAGATGAATACGATAATCGAGTGGTACACTCTCCACAACAGTAACTTGTAATGATTTTTGGCCATTAAAAACGATGGATGACCCAGACAATTTAGTGTAGATTTTTTGGCCATGAATATCTAACATGTTAACCTTGATGTTTTCAAAACCAAAACCAGTCAGCTCAAACTCTTTGAGCAAGGAATTAGCCCTATTAATACTTTTAACTTCCACATAATTAAGGAAAGGGGTAGCAAGTAAATCTTCAATATAATGGGTTTTAAACACTTCCAATGCCCACTTATTTAAATATTGAATATTGCCATTTTGAATCACAATGATTGGCATTGGCGCTTCATTAATAAACTGACGATACCCTTGCTCACGTTCTTTTTGTTCGATATCAACCTTATGTTTGTAAAATGCCAGATCGATACTAATACCCAATTCCTTTTTATTAATTGGTTTCACCAAATAACCATACGAGTTAGAAACGATGGCACGTTTGATAACAGTTCGGCTGGTATCCGAAGAAATATAAATCACAGGCACTGCAAGTTCACGCATTAAACGCTCAGCGGTCTGAATACCATCAAGTTCTCCTTCCAAATGAATATCCATCAAAACCACGTCAGGCTTCAAAGTATGACACATTTGAATAGCTTCTAATCCATTTGAGCATCGTCCCAAAAGTTGATGTCCCAATTCGCGCAGAAACATAACAAAAATGGCCGATATTAATTTATCGTCTTCAACAACAAGAATTCTTCGCATCCTTAACTGGGAATAATGGTGAATAATCGATTTTTATACTAAAAAAATTATCTTTGTACATCAAATTTTAACAATCGTAAGTTTAAATATTGTGAATTTAGTCATTGATGAGGGAAATACCCATATAAAATATGGTATTTTTGACAAGCAACTGATAATAAATAGTCACTTCACTCATTTTCTTGATAAAGAAGATATAGAGAGACTTGCTATTAAGTACCCCATTCAAAATGTTATTTATTCTTCAGTTCGAAAAGACACATCTACATTAAGAACTAATTTATCATTATTTTTCGACAAAATAGTATTATTAGATCATAAAACTAATCTTCCATTTACATGGAGTTACTTAACGAAAGATACCATAGGAAAAGACCGCCTTGCCGCTGCCGCAGGTGCAATCGCCTTGTTTCCAAATACCAACATATTAGTTATTGATGCAGGGACGGCCATCACTTACGAGTTTATAACAGACGACAACCATTATTTAGGTGGAAATATTTCACTGGGGTTAAACATGCGCTTTGCAGCACTAAATTATTTCACAAGTGCCTTACCACTAGTGGAAGTAGATGAAAAAATAAGAGAAATAGGTAACAACACAGAATCGGCTATTAGAAGCGGAGTCATACTTGGAATGATCAATGAGATTGATGGTTACATCCAAACATTTAAACATCATCAAACAAAAGCAAAGATTGTAATAACAGGAGGTGATGCAGAATATTTTGTAAGGAAGTTAAAAAACACCATCTTTGTAGAACCTAACTTAGTACTTATAGGACTTAATAGAATTCTGGAATACAATGCATAAAAGACATAAACTAGTATTTACGTTATTTTTAACAGTCCTACTATCGTCAAGTATGATTGCCCAAAAACGTACATTTTCTCCCTATTCGCGATATGGGTTTGGCGAAATACAAGACGGAGGCTTTGGTAGAAACGCGGCCATGGGTGGAACGGGTATCGCATTAACCAATCAATTTCACCTAAACAATCTAAATCCTGCGTCCTACTATAGCATGGATAGTTTGTCTTTCTTCTTTGAAAGTGGCTTAAGTGGATTCTCTCAAAAAATAGAATCTCAAAATTCGGAATCATCATTCTCGGATAGTAACTTCTCTTATTTTGCAATTGGATTTCCAGTAGCCAAAAGAGGTTTTATGTCAGTAGGATTAAAACCAGCCAGTATTGTTGGGTATGATTCTTTTAACGATAACAGCAATGAGTCGTCAGGAATTAATTCAAGTAGTGAAAATTATTACAAATACACCGCCACTGGAGACGGTAATACAACGAAAGCCTACGCAGGCCTAGCTATTAGTCCTGTTAAGAGCTTATCATTAGGAATGCACCTCTCTTACTTTTTTGGTACCATCAACAACAATTCATTGGTTCAGTACCCCAACGATCAATTTGCTCTAAAATTAAGCACTCAACAATCTATTAGTGTCAATGATTTTGTGATGGACTTTGGTTTACAGTACAAGCTAAAACTAAAACAAGGCCAAAACTTAGTTATTGGAGGGACGTTTAGTCCAAAAACACCTATTAAAGGTGAGGTAACTCAAATGATTGCTAAAGGATATTCTCTACAAGAAGGTGGCGAAACGGTTGTTCCAACGGACACCTTGTATTATGCTAATAATGAATTAACCGACAATGCATTTGAAATGCCAATGTCCTACGGTTTTGGATTAGCATATGAAATAGAAAACAAACTAACATTAACTGCAGAATACAAAACCAGTTTATGGTCAAAAGCTAAGTTTCCAGACGCGAGTACTGTCACTACTAATTCGCAACGTTATGCTTTAGGGATGGAGATCACACCAAACGATAGAAGTGCCAAATCTTATTTGGCAAGAGTAAGATATCGAATGGGAGGCTATTATCTAAAAGACTATTTGGTGCTGAATGATTACCAACTAAAAGACGTTGGCATAAGTTTTGGTATGGGATTACCATTAAAAAGATCAAAAACATCCATTAACTTAGCCATTGAATACGGACAAAAAGGCACAACCGATTATCGCTTAATAAAAGAGACCTATACTCGATTTACCTTAAACTTAACATTACACGAGTACTGGTTTGCAAAAAGTAAATTTGATTAAAACAAACTCAAAAAAAGATAGAATATGCATTTTAAAATCACAAAAGTTGCTCTTGTTGGCTTAATGCTTACGTTGGGCACAGCCTTTGCACAAAAAGGCATCACAGATGGGTCTAAATATGGACATGGGGAAGATAGCATTAGATGTTTGCGTAATTTGTCGCTTTACAACATGCCTTTTCAAAATAAGAATTATGAAGAAGCATATCCATATTGGTTAGTCGTTTTTAATGAGTGCCCTGCATCTCATGTTGGAATCTACTCGGATGGTGAAAAGATGATTTCTTACTTCTACGAAAAAGAAACCGATCCAACAAAAAAAGAAGATTACTATAAATTATTGATGAGAAGTTTTGAATATCGCATCAAGTATTTTGGAGATCATAGCAAATATCCAACAGACTATATTAAAGGGATACAAGCCTCAACCATGTTGAGATACAAAGGTGATGATGGCGAAACAATTAAAGCTGCTTATAAACTTTTTACAGAAGCGATTGCAGTACGTGGAGATAAAACACAGCCAGCTATTTTGTTGAATTATATGTCAACAGCTGTATCAATGTTCCAACGTAAAGAGATTGATGCTACTTCTCTTATTGGGACATACTCCTTAATCTCTGGCATTTTGGAGAAACAAAAGATGGAGTCAAATAGAAAACCAGAGCAATTAGATGCGGTTAAAACAAGCATAGAATCATTATTTGGGAATAGTGGTGCTGCAACTTGTGAGGTTATAGAATCTATTTACTCAAAAGATATAGAAGCAAACAAAGCCAATGCCAGTTGGTTAAAACAAGTAAACTTCTTGTTATCTAAAGGTGATTGCACAGATTCTCAGCTTTTCTTCAAAACATCTGAATACATGTACAGCATAGAGCCTACAAGTTCGTCTGCATTTGGTTTGGCCAAGATGTATTTAAAAACAAAAGACATTGATAAAGCAATTGGTTATTACAATGAGGCCATTAGTTTGGAAACTGACGCTTTAACAAAAAGCACTTATTTGTACCAGTTAGGATTAATCTATATGGCACAAAATAATTACTCGCAAGCAAGAGCAAATGCAACAAAAGCACTAGCATCTAGACCAAACTGGGGAGCTCCTTATATTCTAATTGGGAAAGCTTATGCTGCAACTGCTTCTAGTTTTGGCTCAAACGAATTTGAGCACAAAACAGCCTATTGGGCTGCTGTTGACCAATTTATCAAAGCTCGTAATGTAGATCCTGAATTAGCAGCTGAGGCTAGAGGATTAATTAGTCAATACTCACAATACTTCCCGAATACTGAAAGCATTTTCTTTCAAGGGTTAAAAGAAGGGGCTAGTTATAAAGTAGAAGGATGGATTAATGAAACAACTACTGTACGTGCTAACAAATAAGGCATTGAAAACAGCGAAGCGCTATATTTTTAAATTCATTTATACAGCAAGCAGTGTATTACTGCTTGCTGTTTCTTTTGCATCATGCTCTTCTAACAAACCAGAAGAAATAAAGGCCATCAGTCGATCGGAAGAGATGCCAGCGTTAATTCTTCGCGAATTAGAAACCATTATTACCGATTCAGGCACTATAAAATATCGGTTTATAACACCAGAGTTATTTCAATACCCCAAAAAAGACAACCCGTATACAGAACTACCTAAAGGCTTTCAACTCACCATTTACCTTTCTGATGGCACTGAGGATGCAAAGATAAAATGTTTGCATGCCATTTATAAAGATGTCAATCAGCTGTGGGAATTAAATAATGATGTGGAGGCCATCAATCAAAAAGGTGAGATACTCAACACAGAACAACTTTTTTGGAACATGGCTGACCACACACTTTATTCAGACAAATTTGTGAGGATCACCAGCAAAAAAGAGATCATTACAGGAACAGGGTTTAATGCTGATGAGTCGATGAAAAACTGGGAAATTAGAAATATCACAGGCATCTTAGAACTCAATGAATAATAATAAATCACGTAACTTTACATATCTTGCCACCAGTAATAGTCTAAATCTATAAATGGATCCACTAACAATCATTGTCCTTTCATTAGTTTTTTCCGCTTTCTTTTCAGGATGCGAAATGGCGTTTTTTAGTTCTAACAAACTTTTGTTAGAATTAAACAAAAAGAAGAATCCCTTCCCGGCTCGTATCATTGATATATTTGTAAACAAGCCCGGATTATTTATAGCTACCATTCTTATCGGAAATAATGTAGCACTGGTAATCTATGGTCTTCAAATGTCTGAACTCCTTGAGCCGTTTATCAATGTGTATGTAAGTTCACCTACGTCCACAATGATTATTCAAACCATATTTTCGACCTTACTAATACTCCTTACCGCAGAATTTTTACCAAAGACACTTTTTCGCATACACCCAACATTTGTACTCAATATCTTTGCACTACCACTGCTAGCTTTCTATAGTTTATTTTATCCCATCAGTAAGTTTACCCTACTGGTATCAGACTTTATAATTAGCAAAATACTACGGACAAAAAAACAGCCGAAGCAAGGTAATTGGATTTTTGGACGAATTGACTTAGACAACTTATTAACAGAACACCGTGAGAAGTCAGAAAATGACGACCACGGATCGAAGGAGTTAAAATTCTTAAAAAACGCGCTTGACTTATCAAAACTAAAGATAAGAGACTGCGTGGTTCCAAGACCAGACTTAGTTGCCATTGATGAAAACGAATCGCTTGAACAACTTCAAAAACTATTTATAGAAACTGGTTTTTCAAAAATACTGGTTTACAAAAACAGCATTGACCACATTATAGGTTACGTGCATGTATCAGCCTTATTTAAACGACCTAAGACACTAAAAAACATCATCAGCTCTATTTCTATTGTTCCAGAAACCATGACTGCCAATGCAGTATTAGAGCTCTTCACCCAAGAACATAAAAGCATTACGGTTGTAGTGGATGAATTTGGTGGAACAGCAGGCATTGTAACTCTAGAAGATATACTTGAAGAAATATTTGGGGAGATAAACGACGAACATGATACGTCAGACTATATTGAAGAATTAATTAACGATACCGACTTTCATTTCTCAGGCCGATTAGAGATTGATTATTTAAACGATAAATACAAGCTCAACCTACCTCAATCCGATAATTACGAAACATTGGCTGGTTTAATATTATTTTATAACAAATCAATTCCAGTAGTTGAGGAGGAGATTATTATTCATAATTTTTCATTCACAATATTGAAAGCAAGCAATGCTCGAATTGAGTTGGTGAAAGTCACAATAGCATCAAATTAAATACTTTTTTAACTTTCTTTATGTAAAGCGTCATTCAACTCTTTGCATAAGGCATTTTTTTGTATATTCGTAACCGATTATAAAATCAACAATCACAATATAAAATTGTTAACCGAATGGCAACATTAGAGAGAATTAGAAATAAGGCCGGACTAGTAGTTATTGTAATAGGAGTTGGCTTAGTAGCTTTTTTATTGGGAGACTTAATGCATTCTGGAAATTCTATTTTTAGAGGAAAAAGCATGGAAGTAGCGGATATAAATGGTAACACAATAAGCATTACCGAATATGAAGGATATATTACCGAGCTAGAGTCATACTATAAGTTAAACTCTGGCAATTCTGCAATAGACGAAAATACCACACTACAGATACGTGATCAGGCTTGGAACCAAATGGTTCAGGAAAAAATTATGACCGAAAAATACGAAGAACTTGGTATTACTGTAACTGCTGAAGAGATTTATGACCTGACAGTAGGTGAAAACATTCATCCGCAGATACGTCAGATGTTTACCAACCCTGAAACCGGACAGTTTGATAAAGATCAAGTAATTGGATTCTTACAAAGAAAAAATCAAGATCCACAAGCTAATTTCTACTGGTTATTTCTTGAGAAACAAATTAAAAATGAGCGTTTAGCTACAAAGTACCGAGAATTACTAAAAAAAGGTGCCTATGTAACAACCGCTCAAGCTAAGAGCGAGGCTGAGGCTAAGAAAAACAAAGTAACTTTTGACTTTGTACTTAAGTCTTACAGCTCAATTAGTGACTCTACTATTAAGATATCTGATAGCGATGTGAAAAGTTACTATTCTTCGAACAAGGAAAACTATAAACAAGAAGCTTCTCGTGATATTGAATACGTGTCGTTTAAGATAGTGCCAACAGTTGAAGATAACAACATGGCTAAAGAATGGATTACGCAAGCTAAGAAAGTATTCTCAGATCCTTCCACTGATGCGATTCAGTATGTAAACATGAATTCAGACAATGACTATGTAGATAGAAACTTCAAAATAAACCAGTTAAACTCAAACATACGAGATTTTGTTTCAACAGCTCAAGTAAATGAAGTGTATGGACCTTATTTTGAAAACGAAACCTATAAGTTAACACGCTTAGTGGCTATTAAACAAGTTGCAGACAGCGTTAAGGCTCGTCACATATTAATAGCTAAAAACAACCCAAATGGCAAGGCAATAGCTGACAGTTTGTTAAAACTTGCTAAAAGCGGAAGTGATTTTGCAACTCTAGCTCGTGAGAACTCTACTGATAATGGTTCTGCAGTAAATGGTGGAGACCTTGGGTGGTTTAAAGAAGGGATGATGGTAAAACCATTTAACGACGCTTGTTTTGGAGGAAGTAAAGGTGAGGTTGTAATGGTTGAGAGTCAATTTGGATTCCACATCATTAACATCCAAGACAAAGGTAACCCAGTAACAATGTATAACATTGCAACGTTAGAGCGCAAAGTAGCATTTAGCTCAAAGACCAACCAAATGGTGTATGCTCAAGCGGCTAAATATGCAGCTATCAATAACACATACGACAAGTTTAATAAGAGCATTACTACAGATAACTTAACTAAGTTATTTGGACGCAACATAAAAGCGAATGATAGAAATATAGGCTCACTAACATCTCCTCGTGAAGTTATTCGTTGGGCATTTAACAGTGATACAGAAAAAGGCAGCATGTCACCTATTTTTGAATTGGGGGATGAATATGTGATTGCCTTTTTAACAAAAAAGCAAGACAAAGGGTATGCTGACGTTAATGAGGTAAAAGAACAGATTAGCTATAAATTACGTGAAGAGAAGAAAGCAGAGCTAATCACTGCAGAAATCAATAGTAAAAAGGCAAGTAGCCTAGAAGCATTAGCTTCTGTAATTGGAAGTTCTATTCAGAACGCTACAGGCATTGATTTTTCCGCTTATCAAGTACCTGGAGCTGGTGTAGAACCTGCATTAGTAGGTGCTGCAACAAGTGCAAAAGCAGGCGTATTAAGCGCACCAATTGTAGGTCTTAACGGCGTATATGTTGTGAAAGTAATTAATATCGAAACAACACCTGTTGATGTTGCTACAGAGAAAATGCAATTATATCAAAACGCTGCTGCTAAAGTAAACTACAAAGCTTTAGAGGTAATTACTAAAAAAGCTGACATTACAGACGAACGAGTTAAATTCTACTAGGATTTAACTTAGATATAATCAAATAGGAGGAGAACAAATATGATTTTCCTCCTATGTTTTAACTTTTCAAAAACGTAAATAAAATTCACGTTTTTTTTCTTTTACTAAACTAGCTTAAACTCCGATGCAATCAAAGTTACTGCCCTATTTACATCAGAGTAAGCACCCTCAATCATTGATGCTTGGTGTAAGTTTGTGAAC
>QKIO01000138.1 GCA_003251015.1 Bacteroidales bacterium | reverse complement strand
CGCAATTCCTATTTGGGCGTTTCATGGTGATGCTGATAAAACGGTGCTCCCTCAACTTTCTATCGATTTTGTGACTGCCTTTAATCAACAAACACCAACGCCATCCATCCCTGCTTTGCTCACAATGTATGCTGGAGTAGGGCACGATAGCTGGTCGCGTACGTATGACGGTACTGGTATTGGCACCGAGCGAAAGGATTATTCTAGTTTTAATATATCCATCTACGAGTGGATGTTTCAATATTCAAAGTAAAAGGGGCTCATTTATTTCTTAGATTATGTGTAACAAGCATTCACTTATTATTAGGACGTGCCAAAATGAGTCAAGTTTTTCATTGAAAGCATTAAATTCATCGTCCTGTATTTAAAAAAATGATAACTTTGGCTTTTAAACTTAAAGATGATATGCATATAATTTGTAGTGATTTAGAAGGCGTTTGGATACCAGAGATTTGGGTTAATGTGGCACAAAAAACTGGTATTGACGAACTTAAGCTTACCACCCGCGATATAAAAGATTACGATGAGTTAATGACTTACCGTTTGAAAATTCTTAAACAGCACAAAATTACCTTGGGCGATATTCAAGATGTAATTGCAACCTTAAAACCATTAGATGGTGCTTTGGAGATGATTAAGAGTTTACAAGCTCAGTCACGCTTAATCATTGTGAGTGACACCTTTTTGGAGTTTGCTCAGCCTTTGATGAAACAACTTGATTACCCAACTCTTTTTTGTCATTCGCTTGAAGTGGATGATAAGGATATGATAGTGGGGTATAAGATACGGCAGCCCGACCCTAAGCGTCAGGTGGTTAAAGCTCTACAGAGTTTGAAGTACGAAGTCATTGCTTTTGGAGACTCGTATAACGACATGAGTATGCTTGAACAAGCTGAAAAGGCGTTTTTATACCGCCCTCCACAAGTGGTGATTGATGACTATCCTCAATACCCAATAGCAACAAATTATGATGAAATGAAAGTGTTGATTGAAAGTATGTATTAATCTACACACTCAAATAAGAATTAATAAAGGGCAACACAATGTATCGTGTTGCCCTTCTTGGTTTTATTTAGCAAAACGCATGCGGTATTTTGGGTATGCTTTGCCTTCGGCTATTTGATTTAGTTTGGCTTTTAACAAACGTTTGTTGATGCCTGAGATGTGATCTACATACAATATACCTTGCGTATGGTCATATTCGTGTTGAATCACTCTAGCATTATAACCAGTAAATGTTTTTGTATGAGGTTTAAAGTGTTCATCCACATATTGCAATTCAATAGACCACGCACGCTCTACCTCACCATTTAAATCGGGCAGACTTAAACAACCTTCCACATCGTCCCATACCTCCTCCGATTCAGAAATCAGTTTAGCATTGATAAACACTTGTTTAAATCCTTCTGAGTCTTCAAATAAGTCTTCACGTTCTTCGTCATCCATCCCATCATAAACTATTTTGGTGTTGATTATAAATAGGTTGATGGGTTTGTTAACCTGAGGAGCTGCTAAACCCACGCCAGAGGCTTCTTCCATGGTAAGCCACATGTTGTCTATTAGTTGTGCCAAACCCTCATACTCACTGGTAATATCTGTACAAACTTGTCTTAATACTGGGGTGCCATAGGCCGAAATTGCTAATGCCATTGTAATATGTTGTAAATATTTAGAGCCACAAAAGTAATTATTCTTTTGAGAATGACTTCTATGGCAGTTATGCTACATTTATTATAAACGATTGGTTCATCCTCAAAGAATGTTGATACAAACTTTAATATAAAGGCCTTACAGTGTTAAATGTTTATTCGCAAATACATGATTTAGAGTTTGTACTTGCCAATATTTGGATGCTTTTTGTGATGAAAAATTGATGATTTGGTTCTGTTATCATCGTTTTTTACCATCGTTATGATTAATTCAGCTACTTTTTTGCATCACCATACTAATCAAGGATGGTATCAGTATTTATTTTGCTTATTTTTTTGTTTTTTTGTGGTAAAATATAATGTTCATCATGAAAAAAATATTAGGATTCCTGATAACACCAATCTTTCATTTCTATTTTGTTATGGTATTGGTGCTTTTACACCCTGTGCAAGTGCTTGCTCATAAGTTGTTTGGTGAGGCTGGTAGACAACGATTAATCACTCTACTTATTTACTTATTGGTTTTTGGCTTGCGTATTATGGGATGTCGTATTAAATTTAATGGGTTAGAGAAAATACCAGAGGGACGACCTCTAATTGTGGTGTCCAACCATCAAAGTTTATATGATATACCAGCATTGTCCTATGCGTTTAAAAACCGTTTGCCTAAATTTATCTCAAAAATAGAGTTGGGAAAAAATTTGCCCTCAATTTCCTATAATTTAATACATGGGCAGTCAGCCTTAATAGACCGTAGCAATGGAGCTCAGTCGGTGAAAGAAATCTTTAAACTGGGTCGTTTAATCGAATCAACGACTACTGTTGCTTGCATTTTTCCTGAAGGCACAAGAAGTAAAACAGGCAAACTGCGACCATACATGTCCGCAGGAATTAACACCTTATTGCGTTCGTCACCCTCTGCTTTGGTGGTTCCTTTTGTGATAGATGGGCATAGTGAACTGATTAACAATGGTAAATTTCCATTCCGTTTTGGTGTCCCTTTAACATACACCGTGCTCGATTATATTGATCCTAAAGGCATACCTGTCGATGATTTGATTACTAAATTGGAAGAAGTGACCAAAAGACAACTCAATCAATCCTAGAATTTTTGTTGTAAAAGGTCGTTTTTCGTGTACATTAGTCCTTGTTTATTGTTTTTTTGTAGATTTATTAAATGTACCTTTGCATCTTAAATTAATGCGAATAAAAAAATGAATATATTGAATCGCCACAATTTCCATATCCCAGTCCTTGGCTTGGGTTATTCCATTGACACACCTATTCAGGTTGCTCCTTATGGCATATCTTCGGTTATATCGTTGGTAGACGACTCACTGGTAGAAAACATGAGAGAGTTTTATAGCCGTAAGTTTGATTTACCTTTTCAGGCTATTTCTGATAAGATTGAAGATTTTAGAGCCAAACGTATCACTTCTTACCTTAATATGGTGGATGTGGTTGTAAAAAAGAAAGTTGAACATTTAAAGAAAACAGCCTTCGAAAAAGGAAGTGAGTTAGAAAAATATATTGCCATGCTTCCTAACGTTTCGGAGCTGAAAGAACGATTTATACTTGCAACTAAAGATATTAAACTTAAAGATGAGTTTACTAAATGGATTGATGCGCATTTGCACGTTGGTAGCATTGATGTAAATATCATGACTAAGCTTGATAAGGTTAACTACAAAGGTACTGAAGAGTTGCCTATTGAATTTAATGATGCACATGCAGCCTTGCGTGGTTTTGCTCAAAGCACATTATCTTCATCGCTGGTGTTGTCTGCTGGCATGAGCCCTCGTTTGTATAGTTATTTAGAGAAATTTGAAGATTTTTTTCCTGATGCCAATGGTATCATCAAAAAGAATATTATTCTTAAAGTAAGTGATTATCGTTCGGCTTTGGTGCAAGGTAAGATGTTAGCTGCTAAAGGACTATGGGTTGCTGAGTACCGTATCGAATCGGGTGTTAACTGCGGTGGACATGCCTTTCCTACCAATGGCGTATTATTTGGTCCAATCTTAGAAGAGTTTAAAAACAATAAAGAAACCTTATTAAGTACCTGTTCTGAGGTGTACGAATCAGCTATCGCTTCTAAAAACCTTAATAAGCCTGCAACAACGCCTTCGTTTTTAATTACAGCACAAGGTGGGGTAGGGACTCATCAAGAACATACGTATTTAATGCAAAACTATAACATGGACGGTATTGGATGGGGAACTCCATTTATGCTTGTGCCTGAGGTTATTAGTATTGATGAGGTCACTCTTGATTTGTTAGCTAAAGCAAAAGAAAAAGATTTGTATTTTAGTGGTCTTTCTCCCTTAGGTGTACCATTTAATAGTGTTAAATGGGCTTCAATGAGTGAGTTGAGAATGGCTCGTATTGCAGAAGGTAAACCTGGTTCGCCTTGTACTAAACAATATTTAAAGTACAATACAGAATATACTGATAAGCCTATTTGTACTGCTTCTTCAAGATATTTGAAAACAAAACTAGAAGAGATTAAAAACGCTGGTTTGTCAGAGGCTGATTATACTTATCAATACAATAAATTGATTGAAAAAGAATGTTTGTGTGTTGGTCTGGGTATTTCTGCCCTACAATCAAAAGGTATTGAAGTAAAAGAATCTGATAAAGTAACGGTTTGTCCAGGTCCTAACTTGGCTTATTTCTCTAAGAAATCAACACTTACCGAAATGGTTGACCATATTTATGGTCGTACTAATTTATTAGATGATAGACACCGTCCGCATATGTTTATCAAAGAATTTGGTATGTACTTGGATATCTTAAAAGACAAGTTAGCTGAGTTAGCTATTAATGAGGATGCGAAAGCCAGAAAAAATCTAGTTGGGTTTGTGAAAAACATGACCGATGGTGTTGCTTATTATCAGTCTATTAGCAGTAGTTTAGAGCCTGCCTTTGCATCTGATTTAGCTACGATGAACCAAGAGTTAATTAAACTTAGTGCCGAAGCAATTAACTAAGTTTCTTAATAGATACAAAGCCCTGAATCAAATCTTGATTCAGGGCTTTTTTTCGTTTTTTAGTTTAGTAATTCTAAGTCTTTTACGTTAATATGTAAGGTGGTTTTAATTTCACCTTCTTTGTTTTTGTAGCCCTCAGCAGTAGGCATTCCCTCTATGAGTACGCGTTGTCCTTTTTTTAGAAAATCAGCTATTTTTACACTCTGATTTTCGTATTTCCAAACCACCGCTTTTACCCATTCGGTTTGTTCAATTTTGTTGCCCGCTTGGTCTTTGTGGGTCATGTTTACCGCCACACTAAAATTGATGGCGTGATTTTTACCTACTGTTTTTACTTCGGCATCGGCACCTAATGTGCCATTAAGAATTAGCTTTAACATAGACTCTGGATTAAGTGAATTTATAATGCTATTAAATTTAATATTGTTTTTTTTAATAGTCAAGACGTTACTTAAACCAATATTTGACTTGTCTAATTTTATTCTAATAGTCGCCTTCTTCCTTGGTTTGAATTAGTTTTTTGGTTGATAATAAACCACATGCGGCATAAATATCCTCACCTCGTGAGCGTCTGATGGTGGTGGTAATACCTTTCTCACTTAATTTATCTCTAAACCATTCCATCGTGCGTTGGTCGCTGCCTAAAAGGGGCGAGTCGGGGATAGGATGAAAATGTATTAAATTTAAGCGACAACGCAAGCCATTAAGTAACGTTGTTAGTCCTTTTACATGCTCTGGTGTGTCGTTGATACCTTTAAACATGATGTATTCAAACGAAATACGTCGCTGACGACCAAAGTCGTAATCTCGTAGGGCCTCAATTATTTTCTCAGCCGAATAGACACTTTCAATGGGCATTAATTGTTTTCTTTCACCATGAAAAGGAGAGTGTAAACTAATGGCTAAATGTGCATCTGATTCTTCAATAAAACGACGCATGGCTGGTACTACACCAATGGTTGATACGTTAATACGGCGTGGACTCCATGCATATCCCCAGTCTGAAGTTAGTATTTCTAAACTTTTTAGTACGTTTTCTATGTTATCCATCGGTTCTCCCATGCCCATGTAAACCACATTGGTTAGGGTGTCGAACTCTGGTAAACTGGCTATTTGGTTGATTATCTCACCAGCACTAAGTTGCTTCTGAAATCCTTGGCGACCAGTCATGCAAAATAGACATCCCATTTTGCAACCTACTTGTGACGAAACACATAATGTATTCCGGTTCTCTTCGGGTAGGTATGCAGCTTCAATAAACTGATTGCTTTTGGTTTGATACAAGTATTTTTTTGTGCCGTCCTTTGATTCTTGTTGTGATTGTGGCTTTAGTAAACCTACTTCGTAGTTCTCTGCCAATAATTCACGTGCTTTCTTCGACAGATTGGTCATGTCTTTGATGCTTGTCACGTTCTTTTTATATAACCAATCTGTTATTTGTTTGGCAGTAAAGGCTGGTAAGCCTAGTTCTGTTACTGTTGCTTTTAATTCTGTTAGGGTGAGGCCAAATAGTACCTTTTTCATTTTGTATGCTTGTTTTAAAAATAAATCTCTGCTATAATATGGTCAAAAGGGATATCTTTTGCCAGTAGCAATTGACGTACATCAACTACCATTTGAGAATTACCACAAAGATAGTATTTAATATCCTTGCGCAGCGTATCGTGATTAGCTAGATAGGTAGTTAAGCGTCCTTCTATTAAACCTTTTCCTGATTCAGTGGTGCAAAATCGAAGGTAATTAGTTCCCATCTTATCCTCAAAAAGGGTTTGGAAATAAAACTGTTCCTGTCGTTTGGCGCCGTGTAACAAGGTGATGTTGCTGTTTTCTTGCGATTGTATCATACTTAAAAACGGTGCTATACCTGTACCCGTGGCAATCCACATGGCTGGTTCTCCATCCCAAATAAACTTACCAAATGGCATGGACATCAACGCTTTTTGACCTACCTCTAATTGTGAAAGTGGGGGTGTTAATTCACCATCAGGATGAATATCAAATAAAATACCTATTTCGTTTGATTGGCTACCAGAGGCGATGCTATACAAACGTGGGTCTTTTTCTGCATCAAGGCTTAGTGCAATGACTTGCCCCGCTACAAAGTCAAACGTTTTTTCAAAGGCAAGGTAATAGACTCCAGTGGTAATCTCCACTTTTTTCTCTAGGGTGACAGCTTGTAGACCTATCCGTTTTCGCTCCGTAGTCATTAGTTTTTATTTTTTAGAACAGCAAAATGTAGGTTTTGTTTCTCAAAAAAAAAGCTGCCTTACATAGACAGCTTTAATAAACTATTTTATTGGGATATAAATCTCAGTTTTCCACAATGCTGTGTCCGTTTCTTGCTCTGGATTAGTGATATACCATTCCATGGGTGACATCTTTGTATTTTGCTTTAATTTGTTGTGCTGTAGATACATGTATCCTGCCGACCAAGCATTGCCAAGGTGTTCGTAATCGCCCCAAAACGTAATTTTAATGGCTTTACTGGCCTCAATCTGTCCTGTGTAAAATGCTTGATTGGTGGTTTTGAAATCTGGTTTAACTACAACTCCTGTACTGTAGATGCAGGTTGGTTGTGTGAAATCAAACGTATGGTAAATGGTAAAGGCTGTCTCTTTTTCAATGTTATCCGTGGTGCAAAATGTGTTTAGTTCCTTAAACGTTTCTTTCATTGAACTGCCAATATCTTCCACAGGACAACTTACTTTTTTGGCTACAAACGAAACAGATTTAAAATCTACAATGCCATCAATCTCTACTTTAGAGGCTATATCACCCTTTTCAACGTAGTCTTTTAGCATTTTTAACCCACGTTCATAATCCATCCCAATAAATGACACCATTTGTTGGGTCATAAAACGAAATAAAAATGGCATTTCACCTTTCATCCCCCATGTAACCGTAGTGCTTGTGCCGTGGTCTTCAAATTGCCAATACACATTAGATTGTGATTCAAAAGGCACTTTAAAACGTATTTCTTGTTCAATATTTTGATTGAGGGTGATGCTTTTGTGTTCAATTTCACCACTTCCTACTAGCTTGCCTTCCCATGTATAGGTGTCGCCTTGCTGTGTGCCAGAATGTGTAATTAAAACGTTTGCACTGGGCTCTACACACAACCATGGCGACCATATTTCCCATGTGTTGAAGTTTACGACTGTGTCAAAAACGTTACTTGTGGGTGCATTAATGGTAATGGATTTTTTTACATCATATTGCCCATCTAATGTGGCTAACCAAATCAGGCCTCCTACGATTATTAACCCAATGGTTGCAAGAATAATTAAAAGTATCTTTTTCATTTTTTACGATTTAGGAATTGAGTGTAAAAGGTAATTATGTTTACGGTTATTATCAACCTCTAGGTATCACAAACGCAATTAAAGTCTTAGTTTCACGGGTAAACTAATGGAGCCTTCTGTTCTATACTTATTAAGTGCAGCCACTCGTAAGTAATAGATCTTCTTCTTTTGACCTTTCCTTTTTTCAAACCTAACGCTTTGATGACCTGTTAGGTCGTATATATAAGCTGGATTACTCTTAGAAAATTCCTCTGTTGCTGGGTACAGATATATAATGTAACTACTGATGTCGTTTTTTTGAGTCACGTCCCACTTAGCCTCTCTACGTTTAGTTTTGAGATTTTGTATTTTTATATTTTCCCCTTGTGTACTAAAGTAATGGGGAGGTAGCGCTTTTGTTTGATAATAATGGTGTTGTAAGCTGTCTTGAAAACCTAATAAGTCTCGGTTTAGGTGTTTGTAACTGTAAAAAACATTACCATTCACATGGTCTAATTCTCGTGCTATTTTTATTTGTTGTGGTAATTGATTTGCACTTTTCCATTGGCTATTTTCTTCACCCACTTTGTAGAGTGCGTGGCCTATGAATAGTGGTTTGTTGTAACTATTGGTGTTCCACCAGTTGGCCAATATTTCATAATTTGCTTTTGGATGTTGGGTATCCCAGTATAATTGTGGGGTGATATAATCTATCCAATCGTTTTTTAACCATGTTAATACGTCGGCATACAAATGGTCGTAGTTTGTTACGCCAGCCTCTGAATTAGAACCTCTTGGGTCATTTTTTTCATTTCGCCATACGCCAAATGGACTAATGCCAAAGGCTACTGTGGGATGATTTTCTTTAATCGTTTCCGATAATTCTTTAATGGTTTGATTCACATTCTCTCGTCGCCAATCTTCAATGCTTAGTGGCTTATTACAGGATAGGTAGTGGTTATAATCTGCGCTATCAGGAAAATTCTCGCCTGTTATGGGATAGGGGTAGAAGTAATCGTCCATGTGTATGCCGTCTAAGTTATAACGGGTTAATAAATCTTCTGTTACAGCAATAATATGCTTTCGCGAGGCCTCTAGTGCTGGATTAAAATATAATTTATTGCCATATCTCAAAAACCATTCGGGGTGTATGGTTGCAGGATGGTTGTGAGGTAAAATCTGCTCGGCATTTAGGCTGGCTCGGTAGGGATTAATCCATGCGTGTAGTTCTAGACCTCGGTCGTGTGCTTCCTGTATCCAAAATTCAAGTGGGTCGTAGTAGGGGATGGGTGTTTTGCCACAGGTACCACTTAAGGCCGCCGACCAAGGCTCAAAAGGAGATGCGTAAATGGCATCACTTGCAGCTCTCACTTGCAGGAATATGGTGTTTAGTCCAAGTTGTTTTGCTGTGGTAAGTATTTTAATCACTTCTTTCTTCTGCTCCATACTGTTCAGTCCAGCCTTCGAAGGCCAATCAATATTAGATACCGTAGCTACCCACACGCCACGCATCTCTCGCTTAGGAGTGTCCTTGGCGCTTAGTGTAAGGCCGTTAATTAGTAGGGTGAGAGTTGTTAATAGCAGTGTTTTGCGGAGTGAGAAGTCCTTCATGTGCGTTGATTTTTGCTCAAAAATACTGCTTTTAGACTTGAGAAAATCGTTAGTTTAATAAATAATAAACATTAGAGATGCATTCCTATATGGGTTTGCTCGTTGCAATTAGAAAAATAGTTTATCTTTAACATTCATTCGAACAATTTAACTTATATGAAGATTATAGGGTTTACTGAAATTGCCGATTCTATTAAAAAGAAAGTCGTACTTGGTTTTGTGGCTATTTTACTTATTATGTCCGCTGTTTCAATCCTTACTGTTTATGGTTATAGTCGTTTTAGTACGGTCATTGAGCGTACTAACTCGGTGAATCGCTTGTATGAGATGATTTTTAATCTGCGATTGAATGAAAAACGTATTCTTATTTCTAGTGATGAGAAAATAATGCGTGGAGTAGACTCTATTTGTCTAGATATAACCACTACTCTTAAAAAAATTGGCACTTATAATCTGGATTCTGACACCAGAAAGGTGGTTGACGAAATGTTTATTCAAAACGCTAGTTTTAATGAAGAGTTTAAATCGTATGTTTTGCTTAGTCGGTTTAAACTAGATGAGGAAGCCAAGGTTGATAGTCTTTACATGCTTATCGAAAGAGCTGAATTACATCAAATCGCTCTATCTGGCCGTTGGGTATCCCCAAATAAAGATATGTACAATGATATTTTGCTTAATTATACCACTGCACGTTCTGGTGTTTATGCCCTACGCGAAGAGCAACAGAAAATATCTAAAGGTTGTGTCGAATCCAAAACTGAAGATTCTATTCATAAACTGGTTGAGAGTGTTTTGGCTGCTACTCTGTTGATTGAGCAAGGTGTGGGTGAGCCATTGGTAAAGTACGCCATGAAAAAAATAAATATCGATTTACGTCATTACGAACAAGGATTAATACGTTTATATCGCTTAAATTCTAACATCAAAAAACAATACCTTACTTTAAATACGCTTTCTAAAGGCTTGGTGTCAAATGCCGAGAATGTAGGCATAAAACAAGGCCATCAGCTTGAAAAATGGAATAGTATTACCTTACAAGCATTAGTTATTTTGGTGTTATTAGCCATCTTGGGTGGCTGTGTTATTCTTTATTATTTTATTAAAACCATTTCCATCGACGAGAAAAAACGACTTGATAATGAAGCGGCTATTGAAAATAATCGTCGATTGCTTGATAATATCATCAATAATAGTAAGTCGTTAATCTACGTTAAAGATTTGAGTCGTAGTTATACGCTTGTTAATCAAAACTGGTGTAAACAAGTGGGGTTAACCGAAGCCGATGCCATTGGTAAAACGGGTGAAGCGCTTTTCTTGGATGGTTCTATGGGCTTGTGGAATACGTATGATAAACAGGTGCTTAATTCTGGTTTACCTGTTCAGTACGAAGAAGAAATTGAGTTTAAATCAGGCAAACGTTATTACTTATCTAATAAGTTTGGAATTCGTGATGTGAATGGTCTTATAAAAGCCATTTGTACCATTTCTACTGATGTGTCAGATTTAAAAGATGCCTTACGTGCCTTAGAAAAGAGTCGAGAGAATTACCGTAACATCGTTACCAACGTGCCTGGCATTGTGTACACCTGTATGATGAATGACAGTCGTACCATGTTGTTTTTAAGCAGTGGTTTTGAGAAGGTAACTGGTTTTGAATCAGCTAATTTCTTAGAAGGTACTCATTCCTTTACCAACCTTATTTATGCCAACGATAGGGAGCGTGTGTTATCTATTATTAATAAGGCTGTTACGCGTAATCATTCCTACGAAGTTGAGTATCGTATCGAAGATGTGAGTGGCGAAATACGCTGGTTGCACGAGAAGGGAATGGCCGTTCCAAATCCTAATTTGGATGGTTATGCTTTACAAGGTGTTATGATTGATGTGACGGCGCAAAAGGAAGCTTTATCTGAAGTGATGATGCGTGATCGATTTCTGGAAGGTGTGGCCGAGGCTGTAAAAGAGTTAATCGTATCGCATGAGGCTAATGATGCGATCCAACGTTCGTTACGTATTGTGGCACAGAGTGCTATGGTTGATCACTCCTTTATTTTTGTAAACGAGCAAGTGGTGGGGAATGAATTTCCCACGTTCTCCCATTTATACGAATGGCAAAAAGACAAGATAAACCCCGTTAAACGCGAAGCTGTTAATAAAATATCATTTAAGGAAATTGGAACGCGTTGGTATCATACCTTGGCAGATAAAAAAGAAGTGGGCGGTTTTAAGGATGATTTTCTTCCTGAAGAACAACGTATGTTTGAGCTCTTGGGAGTGCAAAACTTGCTGTTAGTTCCCGTGTTTGCTCGTGATATATTCTGGGGTTTTATTGGCTTTGGTAATGTGGATAAAGGGATGCCATGGGTTGAATCTCACAAATCGATATTTAGAGCATACACTGTTACTTTAGGTATTGCCATTGCTAAGGAGAATGATGCTGTACTTCTTAAAGAAGCTTTAAATACGGCCGAAGCGGCCACGCAAGCCAAAAGTGATTTCTTAGCTAGAATGAGTCACGAGATTCGAACTCCAATGAACGCCATTGTGGGATGGACGCACTTAGCGATTGAAAAAGAATTAAATGCTGGACAAAGTGATTATCTACGTAAAATACAAAGTAGCTCACATGCCTTACTGGGTATCATAAATGATATTCTTGATTTCTCTAAAATTGAGGCAGGTAAACTCACCATCGAACACATCGACTTTGATTTAGAAAAGGTGTTTGATGATTTAAATAGTATGGTGGCTTTTAAAGCCCACGAAAAAGGCATTGATTTCCTATATGTTTTGCATCCGGATGTGCCACTTAATTTGGTGGGTGACCCCTTACGATTGGTTCAAGTGCTGGTTAACCTCGCTAACAATGCCATCAAATTTACCAATAGAGGTGAGGTGCTTATTAATGTGATGGTGCTTACTGAAGAAGATAATGAGGTGGAAATACTCTTTGATGTAAAAGATACCGGTATTGGTATCAAACCCGAATTGCAACCTCAGTTATTTGATTCCTTCTCGCAGGCTGATGTGTCCACCACTCGTAAATATGGGGGTACTGGTTTAGGTTTGGCTATATGTAAACGTTTGTCTGAGTTAATGGGCGGTAATGTCTGGGTAGAAAGTGAATTCGGCATCGGTACCTCTTTCTATTTTACGGTTAAAATGGGTAAGAATAAATCTCAAAAGACCGTGGGCTTACAGGTCCCTTCTGAATTAATAGGTAAAAAAGTTCTTCTCTGCGATAGTCATCCTGTGGCTTCTTATGCCATAAAAGAGATGTTGATAAATTTAGGTTTTGAGGTTGTTTTAGCTCAGAATAGTAAATCTGCTATTGTAGATGCTATTGATAATAAGTCGCATGGTCAGATTGATTTTGTTATTATCGATTGGCTAATGGTGGGGCATGATGAAGCGAATGCTGCTGAGGAACTTAATAAACATGTTAATGGCTCTATTCCTCTTATTATCATGGCTTCGCCGTTCCTACAAAGCAATGATTTGCGCCGTTTTGTGAAGGCCAATGATAATGTATCACTTTTATATACATCCATTTATTATAGTGCGCTTTTTGATGCGTGTATGACTGCTTTTGGTAAAGAACAATCGCAATCGTCTTGGCGCAAAAAGGAACCGGCCATCTATATGGAGGAATTGCGTTCTATTCAAGATGTGCTTGTGTTATTGGTTGAAGATAATGATACCAACAAACAAATTGGTATTGAATTGCTAGAGTTAGCTGGCTTATCAGTTGAGCTAGCCTCCGATGGACAAGAGGCTGTAGATATAGTAAGTGACAGGGGTAAAGGATATTTCGACCTTATTTTAATGGATATTCAAATGCCTGTGATGGATGGTTTTGATGCCACACGTAATATTTTATCAAGCCCAGACCACGAAAACGAACTTATTATTGCCATGACGGCCGATGCCATAGGTGGTATCAAAGAAAAATACCTTGAATGTGGTATGGTTGATATGATTGCCAAACCCATCGACCCAGAACAGTTGTTTAGTACCATTCTGCATTGGGTCGATAAACGACGCGGCACCAGACCTATCAAGCGCAAGAAGAAGGCCGTTGCTAAACCATCTAGTACCATTCAACCCTTTGAGATTACAGCAGAAGTAGAAGCGGATGACTATCCAAATCTTGCTGGTTTTAATGTGGAAGAGGGGGTACGTCGATTTGCTAATAGATGGGATTTTTTCAAACGTCTCTTACAGCGATTCTACATCGACCATCTTGGTTTTGTGGATGATTTTAAAAAAGCTCGCGAAGAAGACCGCGAAGTAGCAGAACGTATGTTACATTCCTTCAAAGGCATCTCTGGAACCATTTCGGCACCAAAGTTATACGAGCTAGCCATTGCCACCGAAGCGCACTATAAAAATAATAACCCTGAGTTTTCAGAGAGTTTTCATAAAATGAGTGAGGAGTTAGATTTTATACTTGAGGTCTTAAAAAATAGTCCTCAAGTGGATGTTAAAGGGTTTAAACGATAGGTATTTGTTAGTAGAGTTGACGACTTTTTTTTGTCCATGTACTCATAAATAGTACGCTCATCCATTTTAGTATATAATAATCTCAATAAAAAGGCAATTCTAATAAGGGTGTTTATAATGCTTAGATGTCCTACTTACAAATAAGTTAATTTGTACCAAACACATGACCATTCAAAAATATGATATTCATGACGAGGCTCAGCTATTATTGTTGGTAAAAGACGATAAAGAGCCTGCTTTTGAAGTCGTATTTAAACGGTATTATCCTAGTTTGGTGCTTTATGCCAAACGTTTTATCATCGACCATGATATGGCAGAAAGCATTGTGCAAAGTGTTTTTGTGAAACTATGGGATTCACGTAAAGCGTTAGAGATACAGTCATTAAAGGGCTTTTTGCTAGTGTCGGTGCGTAATGCGTGTTTTAATGAGTTAAAACATAGTGCTGTTGTTGAAAAACATAAAAGTAAGGTGCAGGCATCAGAGCCTATTGATTGGCCTTTGTATGAAGAAACAATTTATTTAACCCAAATAAATCAGGTAATAGATAGACTTCCGCCTCAACGCAGACGAATTTTTAATTTAAGTCGTATTGATGGTTTAAAATATCGCGAGATTGCCTTGGAGTTAAACATCTCATCAAAAACCGTTGAAGTACAAATGGGATTAGCTCTTAAGTTTCTGCGTGAAAAGTTATTACCACTACGAAATCATATTTTGGGTGCGCCTAAGTGATTGTTTTGTTAGTGTTTGATGGATTTTTTTGAGGTTATAATGGTAATAAAATGAAAAAAACAGTATCTAAATATTGGGAAGATTTAGCCAAACGGCTTACGGATGAACCTTCTGTTTTTCATCATGATAATGAGAAGATAGAAGATGCTGAGCTAGTTGTGTCTGAAGAAGAATTAACGCAACTATCACAATTGATGGTTGATGTTAAAAAAGCATCTGTAAATTATGAAATTGACAGCGACCTTGCATGGAGAAAAGTGCATCTGGAAATGCATAAACATAATAAGTCATGGTTTCTTCAATATGCCAGCATTGCTGCTACGTTAGCCATTTTGATTATAGGCTATTTTATGTATTTGTTCTATTCCAACACCCTTAGTAATACCTTAATCGCTCAATCAGAACCAACCGATTTAGTGCTTGTAGATGGCACTCGCGTGAGTCTTAATACAGG
>QKIO01000137.1 GCA_003251015.1 Bacteroidales bacterium | reverse complement strand
ATCTTGATACTCCTATCTTATAAAAAAACTGCGGCTGAGAGCTACAACAGCCAGCAGTTTTAAAAAAAGTCCCCTATCCTTTCGAACGTTTTCGTTAGGACTAACTATTTAAAGAAGGGGGGAGTAGCGGATAACAGGGGAGTTGTAAAAGGTAGAAAAAGCTGTTTAATCCGCGCCCTCTTTAGGTTTATTACATTACTAATTCAAATTTCACTTCACTACAAGTTGCATCTTGATGATCCATCATGGCCGAAAGCATTTTTTCAACCAAACGTAAACCTCCTACATAACCCAATGAAGTAAAGTAGCTGTGCCCCACCCTGTCGATGATAGGGAATCCGTATCTTACAAAAGGTATTTTTTCGTCACGAGCAATGTATTTACCGTAGGTGTTGCCAATGATTAAGTCCACACCTTCTTGTTTAATCCATTGGTGAAGCAAAAACATATCAGCATTAGGACCGTTTTTGAATTTAGCTTCTGGCAAACGTTCGGCTAACATGGCCGACATCTTCTTTTCAAAAACTTTACCAGGCGTTCCCGAAACGATATAAACAGGTTTCATATCCATATCTAACAAAAACTCCGTTAGAGGAATTAATTGGTCTGGATCGCCAAAAAGAGCTACACGCTTACCATAAAAATACTGGTGCATATCGGTGATGGTATCTACCAAACGACCCCGTTCGTCGGTAATGCTATCAGGAACAGACACACCACCAATTTTAGACAAGGTGTTGATAAACCGGTCGGTAGCCTTTAAACCAATTGGTAGATCTTCGCTGGTGTAAGCCACTTTACATTTATTATCCAGGGCTTTAGCCGCAAGCGTTGTACACTCTTCACCCAAAGCGATGGTATGAAGACTATCCCCCATGCTCACCATTTCTGGAATGGTGGTTCCACCTTTAGGATACATTTCGAACTTACCAGTCATTGGCGTATCTAACACATCCGAGGTGTCTGGCAATAACACACTTTTGATTTTCATCAGACCCATGATGCGTTTTAGCTCGCGCATATCAGCAGGCTCAACCCACCCCGATATAACATTTACTTGTTTGATTAAGCGGTCTGTTTTGTTAGCAAAATACTTTACAAAAGCCTCCACCATGTTGGCATAACCAGTTACATGCGAACCCACGTAACTAGGTGTAGAAGCCACAACCACGTGTTTTCCTTCTGGCACTTGGCCATCGGTGCGTGCTTTGGCGGCAATCTGACCTAAGTCATCACCAATGGTTTCGGACAAACAAGTGGAATGCACCGCCACAATGTCTGGCTCATATATTTTGTAGATGTTATCTAACCCTTGCAAAAGGTTGGCTTGTCCACCAAATACCGACGAACCCTCGGTAAAAGAACTGGTAGCAGCCATCACAGGCTCTTTGTAATGGCGCGTAAGGGCGCTGCGGTGATAAGAGCAACAGCCTTGCGAACCGTGGCTATGAGGTAAACATCCGTGCACTCCTAGTGCTGCATACATAGCTCCTACTGGCTGACAGGTCTTAGCCGGGTTTACCGTTAAGGCCTTTCTCTCTATGATTTTATCTGTTGTATGACGTAATAACATAAGGCTATCCTCCTTTAATCGTTAAATGCAAAACTTCCTACTATCTCTGGCTCTGATTTCCAAGGCGCATCTACCATCTTCCAAATGTTGGTACCTAACATGCGTTCCATTTCCACATAGAAGTTAATAGCTCCTTCAAAACCGGCGTAAGGACCACCATAATCGTAGCTATGTAACTGTTTTAAGGGCACCCCATGTTTTTGAACCACATATTTTTCTTTGATACCGGCACAGAACACATCAGGCTTGTAGAACTCTATGATTTTTTCAGTCTCCCAGTGGTTCACATCATCAATGACTAATGAGTTTTTCGACATCTCAGGCATCATCCCTTCGTAGTCACTAAAAGCATATCCTTTGTTTAACATGGCGGCTTTTTTAGCTACTAAGTCTTCGCGGAATAACTTATCGTCTTTCTCAACCACTAAATCTTCGATGTTACGGGTGTCTGCATCAATCTTGATATCAGGAATTACTTTACGTCCTTCGTAGTCATCGCGGTGAGCAAACTCGTAACCAGCCGATACCGTAGTTACATTAAGTTCTTTAAATAAATCTTGGTAATGATGAGCTCTTGAACCACCCACAAACATCATGGCTAATTTACCTTCTGTTTTAGGAAGTACTTTGGTACGCACGGCTTCCACTTTTTTCATTTCGCGAGCAATAATTTCCTCTACTTTAGCGGTAAGGGTGGCATCTTCGAAGAATTCGGCTGCTTTGCGAAGCGATTTAGCGGTACCTTCGGCACCAATGAAACTTACTTTAATCCAAGGAATACCATATTTCTCTTCCATCATCTCGGCAATGTAGTTGATAGAACGGTGACACATTACCATGTTTAAGTCGGCGGTGTGTGAATACTCCATGGCTTCGATGGTAGAGTTACCACTAAAGGTAGAAAGCAAGGTCATGCCGGCTTCTTCGAATAAACGCTCTAATTCAAACGCATCACCACCGATGTTGTACTCCCCAAGTAGGTTAACTTGAAATTTACCCGCTCTTGGACGATCTACGTTACCCACCACGTTTTTGAATACCCCGTTGTTAGCAATATGGTGACCAGCCGACTGAGATACTCCACGGTACCCCTCACACGAGAAACCAAAGATGTTGATACCAAGTTCGGCTTTCATCTCACGTGACACAGCGTGCACATCATCTCCAATTAAACCAACCGGACAGGTAGAGAAGATACCAATGGCTTTAGGTTTGAATATTTCGTAAGCTTCACGAACGGCATCCTTTAGTTTTGCTTCACCACCAAACACAATGTTTTCGTCTTGCATGTCGGTTGAGAAACAATAAGTAATGTAGTTATCGCCTCCATCGGGCACTTCGGTTTGATTACGACGCGTTAACCAAGCGTAGAAACTACAACCAATAGGGCCGTGTACTAAGTTGATGATATCGCGTGTTGGTCCTAACACTACCCCTTTACAACCAGCATAAGTACAACCTCTTTGGGTAATGATACCAGGGATGGTACGTACGTTTGCTTGTATCTCCTGATCTTCGGAAGGATCGTTTGCCACAAACGATTTCATACGTTTCTTGGCTATTTTTGTGGGGTATTTTGCCATTATCTCATCCATCAACGCAGATGGATCGGGCAACCCTTTGCTTAAATCTTTTTTCTTTACCATGGCTTTTCGTTTTAAACGTCTAACACTTCATCACCTCTCTCGCCTGTTCTCACACGAATGGCATCACTCACAGGTAATACAAATATTTTTCCATCTCCCGGGGCAGGTGTTTGATTGGCTTCTATGATTACTTCTACACAGATAGCTACTTTTTTGTCGGGAACTGTCACTTGTAACAAACGCTGTGGACGTAAGCGAGGCTCAGCACCTAATAAGGCAATTGCTTCGGGGCGACCTTCTTTAACACCTTCCATCACTTTGGCATCCCAAAGCCCTTTTCCTCTGCCATATACACTACCTGTGGCAGTCATCGACGAGATACCAGCATCTCTCAATGCTCTTTTGGTCTCGTTCATTTTATCTATTCTGATAATGGCCATTACACATTTCATAGTTTTGTCTTTTTAAATGTTAGTATTAAGATTTTAGTATCAGGAGTCAAGCATCAAGACTAGCGTTTTCAAGCCAAGAGGTATGAAATACCCCAACCTTCAAAAGAAGCCTTCTGTCTTTCATCTTGATACTTTTGCCTAAGAACTACAATTCTTTAGTACCTCTACTAATTGTGTAACTTTCATCCACTGGCGAAACAAATATTTTACCATCACCAAAAGCACCTTTAGGCTCGCTGCGGGCAGCCTCCATAATGGTGTTTACTGCAAAGTCTTTATCTTCGTCTTTAATCACCATCATCAACATTTCTTTAGGTAACTCATCATAGGTTACATCGCCAATTTTAATACCGCGCTGCTTACCTCTACCTACCACCGACATTTTTGTTACTGCTATGTAACCTGCCTCAAAAAGGGCTTTTAATACTTTACTTGCTTTTTCGGGGCGAACTATTGCTTTTATCATTAACATAATTTCCAGTTTTAAAGGGTTTGTGTGTTTCGAGGGGTTAGGATTGTCCCAATGACTTTTGTCATCGGGATAAATCCTCAGTAACCACCTTCATTCTATTTATTCAATTTTAAGAGAGAACTTTGTTAAGCCTAGTTAACAATACCAAAGTCGATCAATAGTTTTTCCAGTTGATCCATCTCTAATGGATTTGGAATCACAAACATGGTATTCTTGTCGATGGCATTGGCTAAAGCACGATACTCGTCAGCTTGAGGGTGCTCTGGTGCAAATTCGATCACTGTCTTACGGTTAATCTCGGCTCTTTGAACCATGTTTTCGCGAGGGACAAAGTGGATCATTTGGGTTCCAATTTGTTTGGCCAATTGCTCAATCATTTCACGTTCGTTATCTACTTTACGAGAGTTACAAATAAGTCCTCCTAAGCGCACGGTACCAGCCTGAGCATATTTTTTAATCCCTTTACAGATGTTGTTAGCAGCATACATGGCCATCATCTCACCTGATACAACGATGTAGATTTCTTCGGCTTTTCCATCACGAATAGGCATCGCAAAACCACCACATACCACGTCACCCAACACATCATAAAAGGTGTAGTCTGTTTTGTATTTTTCATCCCAAGCACCTAACTGCTCAAGTAGGTTAATAGAGGTAATAATACCACGCCCTGCGCAACCCACACCCGGCTCAGGACCACCCGACTCCACACATCTTACGCCACCATAACCTGGTTTTACTACGTCGTCAAGTTCTACATCTTCCCCTTCTTCACGTAGGGTGTCTAATACCGTTTTTTGAGCTAATCCACCCAACAATAAACGAGTTGAATCTGCTTTGGGGTCACATCCCACTACCAATACATTTTTGCCTGCTTCGATCAAACCTGCCACGGTGTTTTGTGTAGTCGTTGACTTACCAATTCCACCTTTTCCGTAAATTGCAATCTTCCTCATGTCTCTTAATTTTAAAGGTTGTTACTATTATTTGATTTCTCTTATTTCACACCTTGTGCCAATAAAAATTAAAAGAAAGAAAACACCCTAAAGCAAGCCACCCAACAAACTGACTCCTAACACAATAATTTTGTTTGAGTATTTTTTTTACCGTTTTGGCACCCTTCATTTTCCTACATATATGTAATAATGAAGCCGAGCTACTACATAAAAGGTAACTGGAGTTAAAAGACTACAGTACAGCAACAAACCCACTTTGCCATCCCAAACAAGAGACACATAAATGTATTTTGAGAGCCGATAACCACGTACCAAAAACGTCTAAATCTGGCACGATATTCTTAAACTTAGGGATGATGGAAACCAAACAAGGATTCGATTTAAATAAACAAGCTATAAAACCAACTAAACAAACGTTGTAAGTTAATAAACGAGGTACGTGAGGGTATAAATGAGGTATCTGAAGTAATAAATAAGGTTTGAGTGGACATAAACGAGGTATGAGATCTGATAAATGAGCTATGTGAGGTAATAAATGAGCTTCACAAAACCATAAACGAGGTACGCGAGCTCTTAAATGAGATATCTAAAGTAATAAATAAGGTTTGAGAGGACATAAACGAGGTATGAGATCTGATAAATGAGCTGCGTGAGGTAATAAATGAGCTTCACAAAACCATAAACGAGGTACGCGAGCTCTTAAATGAGGTATCTGAGGTAATAAATGAGGTATCTGAACCGCTAAACTAGATACGTGGGGTAATAAGACCATGAATTTAACCATCAAGCACTAAAAAAAGATAAAAAAGCCACTAGATTGTTAAAAATAAAGTCTGTAAATTAAGTATCATTTTAAAATCGAGTATTTACCCAAACAATTGTACCATGAACAAGATTCATAACAACCAGTTTAAGATGTTTTTAAGCACCCAAAACCAACTTAATCAAAATGCAAGCATCTGGTCACCCATGCAACGAATAGTCGCCTGCAAAACCGAAGCCGACGAGCTTATTGGCCTTATTCAATCCAAAGCCGAACAGTCTAACCTAAAAACAAGTGTAACTCAACAAAAAGAAGAGCTTAAAAACACAATTGCTCTTAAAACATCTAGCCTTTCGGGCTTGATACAAGTGTATGCAAGTGACACAGGCAATACAGACTTAATCAACAACATTAAAATATCAGCCTCGGAGGTCACACAAACCAAAGATGCTAATTTGGATGCGGTGGTACGAAACGTATGCACCCATGCCCAACAAAACCAACAAGCCTTAATCAGTTATTCTGTTACGGAAGACACTATTAACGAATTACTCACCTTGTTAAACCAATATAACCAACTTATAGGTGTGCCCCGCTCACTACAAAGTAGCAAATATGCCAAACTACAAAGCATCGACGAATTGTTTGATAAAGCCAACGATCTATTTAAAAACAAACTAGACAAACTGATGTTAATCTACCGCGAATCGCATCCCGAATTCTTTTCGGCCTACCACAGCGCACGCGTAATCATCAATAATTAAACACATACGTACATCACCAAAAAACCGAGGCCGTCTAATAGTGACGGCCTCGATTTTTTAAGTTTTTTAGTATTGTGAGCGTAAGCTAATTTCGTTCCAGTACAAAACGATACAAAGTACTATTCATTTTAAGGTAAACCCCAACTCCATCAGCCCCCACATAGTATGTATTCTGGGTTACAGTAGAAGTGCCATCTATGCCATCTACAAAAGTTCGAATTTCTATTCTACCACTTACAGCCTCCCATTGAATCAACTGCATACCACTATTACTATCTTCATACATACCGTATCCATCCTTATTAAAAGTATAACTTTTAGAATAGGCATTATACGTATATTTCCAAGTACCCAACAAATCGGTATTAGCCTTAACGGTGGTAAACGACACCACTCCTTGCGCAAAGGCTTTGCCACTGCCATTAAAAGCTCTCACGCGTACTTTATAAGCGGTGCCTACTGCCAAATCGCTAATATCTACCGATAATTTATCTTTGGTGTCTACCGACTTAAGTAATTTAAACTCTTCTGTTTCTTTAGCTAAGTCCACATCGTAAAAAAATACTCCTGCAGGCGTTTCATCACACTTCACGGTGGCTTTATTGATGGTAATATTTTGTGCTTTCACATCCAGTGGTGCCAACGAATTATCGTCGCTAACGCACGAACTAAGCAGTGCTAACACAACAAAGAAGCCTAGAAATAAATACTTTATCATTCTGAAATTATTTTTTAAACCGTTCAAAAATAATATTTTCCATCAATAAAAGAGTCTTTTTCACAAAAATGAAACAACAGTCTAAGCTAAAACACCAACTTACTTGCGAATCGATTCTAAATCTAAATACTGTTTATAATACACCTCAATACGATCGTTAATAAACCGTTCTGCCTTTTGTTGACGAGTGGCATAAGCTTCTTTGGATTCACCTTTTTCTTTGGCTCCACACAATGGATTGTTTTGAATATCGGCGTTAAACGCTTTGCCATAATAAAACTCAACAAACACCTTTTTAGGCACTTCCCACTCCACCACTGCGCCATCTTTATGACTGGCAAAAAAACCATCTCCTTTAGCATTCCATGTCACACACATCACTGGCGATGGTTGTGAGGTGTAGGTGTAAATTCGGTCTCCAGTAGCCATGTTAAACAAAGATATCGTATTGTCGTAAGAGGCGCTAAGCAACAATTTAGCATCGGCACTCACGCTCAACCAACTGATGGCTTTGGTATGACCACTATATACTTTAAGATTCTTGCCCGTTAGTACATCCCACCGTTTGATATAACCATCAAACGAAGCCGAGAGTAATTGCTGATGACCATTAATAAACTGCAAGCAGGATACCGCATCCGCATGCCCTTCAATACTGCGTAATGGTTTCATGGAGTCTACCTTCCATATTTCAAAGGTATGATCAAACGAACCTGCTGCCACATAGGCATTATCAGCACTTAAAGCCACCGAAATAACTGCTTTTTCTTGTGAGGTAGAAAACACCTGTGGCGAAGAAAATACTTTGGCGTCCCAATACCGCCATTTTTTTTCGTAGGATCCTGCCACAAAAAAATCTTCCTTGGCCGTTATACCCCAATTGGTAATGGATGTGTGACTACCAGTGTATAACTTCTCAGGTTTATCTGCACCATTTAGCCACAGCTTCACACTTTTATCACCCACCGTATAAAAACCAGGATACACCTTAGAATACATCACTTGCATCACCGGTTGGTAATGAGCCTCTATTTCGAATACTTTTTTCTTAGTTTGTAAATCGTACTCAACCACCATTTTATTATCACCACCTACCAGCAATTTTGTATTATCGGCATTGATGGCAATACAATTCGGTTGAAAATCACATTGAAACACTACACCTTTATAATAATCGATATTTTGTGCTTGAACACAATAACATCCTAATATCAATGCAAGGGTTACTATTTTTTTTATCATGACGATGGTTTTAATAAGGATGGTAAAAATAATAAGTTATCATCAAGGACAAAACTCACTAACAATAAGTTTTGATGTTATCCCTCAAGAATCAACAATCCTCATTAATTTACATTAAGCATTTGGCACTCCTAGCTTGGTATGTTATTATGTTATAGATGAAATGAACCACTGATGATGAATAACCCCTCAGGCTAACAAAAAAAATACCACCCAATAAAACCAAACACAAATACAATACCCCTAAAAAAATACACTGTAAAGTTTATAATTAATATAAATAACACATCAAACCCTGTAAAAACAACAACACTATAATAAATTTAGTACTTTTACAACGTCACATAATAAATAGAGCTATGAGTGTAACGTGTCGAAAAGTAGGGAATGAGTGTTATGGCTTTAAGGAATTAACTTTATTATTTGAGATAAGCCAACGCTTATTAGATAGTAAAGAGTTAAATAATGACCTCACCCCTATACTTGCCTTATTGGTAAAGCATTTGGGAGCCGAACGTAGTTTCATCACCCTATTTAATCGACAAACAAATCGTATTCTTATCGAAGCGAGTTACGGCATGACGGCTACACAGCACGCTCGGGGTAAATACGATTTGGGCGAAGGCATCATTGGTAGAGTAATCGAGTTGGCACGCCCAATTGTGATTGACGAGATTTCTAAATCCAAACTATTTATCAACAAAACCAAATCAGAACTCACCAAAGATGGCCAAGAGCTAACCTTTATCTGCGTACCACTTATGCTCGACAACGTTGTTGCTGGAGCCCTCAGCGTCATACGCCCATTCAACCCAACCATATCCAACGACGAAGACATCCAATTTGTTAGCATCATTGGCTCTATGATAGCCAAAGCTGTGCGCAGCAAACAAGTGGAAGCGGAAGAAATGGAGGCCTTACGCGAACAAAACAGAGAATTAAAAAGTCAGCTTGGCACCAACAAACCTCAAAACATTGTTGGTAACTCAAGTAAAATGCACGATTTATACAGCCTCGTAGACCGAGTGGCTAAAACCTCTAGCACGGTGCTATTACGTGGCGAGAGTGGTATTGGCAAAGAACTATTTGCGGCGGCTATTCACGAAAATAGCAGCCGTAGCAACAAAAACCTAATTAAAGTAAATTGCTCTGCCCTACCCGACAGCCTAATAGAAAGTGAATTGTTTGGCCATGAAAAAGGGGCTTTCACTGGTGCCGATCAAATGCGAAAAGGTCGATTTGAAATGGCGGATGGCGGCACCATTTTCTTAGATGAAATAGGCGACCTTCCCCTATCCACACAAGTTAAGTTACTACGCGTCATTCAAGAGCGCGAATTTGAACGCCTAGGCGGAAGTGTGACCATCAAAACCGATGTGCGTATTGTAGCTGCTACCAATCGAAACTTAGAAGAATCCATTAATAAAGGGGAATTTCGCGAAGATTTATTTTATCGTATCAATGTATTTCCTATTTTCATCCCCTCACTGCGCGAACGCAGAGAAGATATTCCAGCCTTGGTAGATCATTTTATTGAAAAATTTAATCGCAAAAACGGATTTAACATCAAACGCATTACCACCTCCGCCATTAACATGCTTATGATACACCGCTGGCCTGGCAATATCAGAGAGTTGGAAAACGTTATTGAACGCGCCTGCATCATGACCAAGGACAATGTGATACACAGCTACGACCTACCACCCACCCTTCAAACAGCAGATTCAACCAACTCAACTACTGATGGAGGTATGATGCCAGTAATCGAACAACTCGAGAAACAACTCATTCGTGATGCACTAACCTCTACTAAAGGTAATGTCACCAAAGCGGCCGAAGTACTGCAAATTACCGAACGGATGTTAGGCACTCGCATTAAAAAATACGATATAGATGCTTGGCAATTTAAAGTGTAAATAAACGTTTGTATCACATGAAATCGTACACCTACCATACTATCAACTTAACGAATCAAGACCATCAAAAAGGTCTTTTTGAGTTAATGAATGCTTACATGCTTGATAAAATGGGACTTGAAAAACCACTAAATCAATCTTTGTTTGAAAATCTATTAGAAGGATTAAAAAACCAAAACAACTACCTAGGAGTGCTTGTAAAAGAGAATGACCAATGGATAGGATTGGCTAATTGTTTTGTCAATTTCTCAACTTTCAAAGCTAAGCAACTCATCAACATCCATGATTTTGTGATTCTCCCAACCCATAGAGGTTATGGAGCGGGCAAGTTTCTAATGCAAGCCATAAAACAACTAGCTCAACAAAACGACTATTGTAAAATTACCTTGGAAGTGAGAGATGATAACACGATCGCTCAGAAGTTATACCTATCGGAACTATTTAAAGAGTGCCAGCCGAACATGCACTTTTGGGAATACGTACTTTAAAAAACTAGGATCGAACTAACCCTAGAGTGCTGCTCTACGCTCAACAACACCTTCATCATTTACTAACACAACGAAGCGATTAAGATCTCCATCACGCATAATAAATTCATATTTAAGCACCCCTTTTTTACTAATCTCAATCACGTTCATCAGCTCATCACCCTTAGGCACAAGTGAGTTAATCGTTTGCGTTAATCGATCCAAGGTATAATTACGCCTAGTCTCCAACACATCTCCTCCATCCCCAAACTTAACAATACATTCCATATCGCCATCATGCAACAATGCTTCCCATTCGGTATTCGAACGAGTCCATTCTACATTCACAGCATTAGGAAAAAAACTATTTAATGAATTAACCACTTTTGAGTTAGGTTTCTTGGCACCTACTTTGAAAAGTTTCTTAAAAATATCTTCCATCACATTTAAAACTATTGCTCTTTTGACGCAAAAAAATCATTTGGTCACATCTTACTCCTCATCCTGTTTCTCTTTATAGAGAAACATAATTCTCGCTTTCGCACGTTTCAAACGCATCTTTACAGCACTTTCACTTATTTCAAGTGCCTCACTAATTTCTTTAATCGAAAGATCATTTTGATACTTCATTTCTATCAATGCTTTTTCTTCTGGGTGAATTTCATCCAAAATACGCATTAACAACTCCCCATTAGCATCCGACCAATCATCCTCTACTTCATCAATAATCTCAGGTAATTCATGATCAGCATTCCAACTGGGATAATGTAATTTCTTGACACGACGTAAATAATCAATACAGAAGTTATAGGTTATGGCATATAACCACGAAGAAAATGAAGATTGCCCAGTAAAACCAGGTAACTTTTCATAAGCCTTAGATAAGATATCAGCTGCACATTCCTGCGCCATTGGCTTATCTTTTAAAAAAGAAAAACACTTATCCGTTACTTTTGTATAATATCTGCTGTACAAAACCTCATACATGTTATCATGCCCTCCTTGTTTAATAAGGCATATGATTTCACTATCAGTCTTTTGAAGTTTAGCTCTACGTGGCATGAAAAAAAATTAAAAAAACAACGAAAAAAAATGTGACTTTTAATACATCCTCCGTCTTAATACCGAAACAGAGGAACAATATACAAAAAAACAGTTGGCCACTCTGCAAAAATAGTAATAAACAGTTAATAGAAAAAAAAATGAAAAAAAGTATTCTTAAAGTTTCTGCATTGCTTGCTGTTATGGCATTAGCTTTCACAAGTTGTAACACTGCTCCTCAAGCTGAGATTGATGCTGCTTTAGCTGCTATTGACTCTGCAAAAGTTGCTGGTGCTGAGCTTTACGCTCCTGTAGAACTAACTCAAGCAATGGACACATTGAACGTTGCAATGCAGGGAGTTGAAGAGCAAAAATCTAAATTATTCGGAAACTACGATGCTACTTTAGTACAATTAGATTTCGTAAAAACTACAGCTTTAGCTTCTGCTTCACATGCTGTTGTTAGAAAAGAAGAAATTAAAGTTGAAATCGCTCAATTAATTGACACAACTACTGTTCTTCTTGCAGAAAACAAAACTTTAGTTGCTTCTGCTCCTAAAGGAAAAGAAGGTGCTAGCGCATTAGAAGCAATTCAAAACGACATTAACGTTATTGAAGCTTCTTTAACTGAAGCTACTACTCAATTCCAAGCTGGTGTTTTAATCCCAACTATCGACCAAGTTAAAGCTGCAAACGAAAAAGCGGTTGCTGTTAACACTGAGTTGAAAACTGTTGCTGAGAAATACTCAAAAGGAAAAAAGAAGTAATTCTTTTAAAAAAGATAAATGGGTGCTTTAATGGTGGATAACCATCTAAAGCACCCATTCTTTATGTTATAGCATATCATTACCAATGAAAAAGTTGATTATTGCAGGGGGGATTTTATTATTATTGGGCACACTTGCTATTGCAGCTCATTTAAAATATAATAAACACGTACAATCGCCACAGGTCGAGATACAAAAAGCCTTTGTTCAATTAACGGAAGCTAGAAAATCACAAGTTAAAGGCTATAAAAACGCTAAACTAGACAAAGCCGAAAGACTGTACGAAAAAGCAGTGGATACATGGAAAAACGAAAATCTACGTTTCTTCCTAGTACGTAATCACGACAAAGCTAGAGAGCTTGCACAACAGAGTTATGAAATTTCAGCTCAAGCGATACACTCTGGAAATACCACCAAGAAAAAAATCACAGAAGACATTACTCAGCGAATAAAGTTATTGAGTAACGCTGTTAAAAGCTCGGATGCATTAGTACAACACCTGCCATTATCACGAGGGCAGATTAAAGACTTTGCAAAAAGCAAACTCTTACTCGCAGAAGCAAAGGAGGCTTGGAACAGAAAAGAACATCAAGCCTGTGACAAACTACTTGAAAAAAGCCAATCATTATTAAGTAAACTATTTATTGACGTACGCTGGAGTTTGAGACACTACTTTGAGAGTCACTCAAAATGGAAGACAAATGCTAACACTGCCATTAAAAACAGTAAACAAAGTGGCGACAAAACAATATTAGTTGACAAAATGGCTTCTAAATTGTATCTCTATTCGAAAGGTAACGTAGTAGAGACTTACCATTGTGAATTTGGGCCAAACTGGATGAAAGCTAAACTATATAGTGGAGATAAGGCTACGCCTGAAGGCAACTACAAGATTAGTTCTAAAAAAAATAGTTCTAAGTATTATTTAGCTTTAACCATTAATTACCCAAACCCTACCGACCAAGAAAACTACAGAAAGGCTTCTAAGAGGAACGAGATTCCTTATAGACGATCTATCGGAAGTTTAATTGAAATTCACGGTGAAGGAGGCAAGGGAGCGCACTGGACTCAAGGCTGCGTTGCCTTAACAAATAACGACATGAAGGACTTATTTAAAAAGGTTGATTCTAATACAAGCGTTACCATTGTAGGTTCAATAGAACCTCTGGATTATTATTTAAACATGTTGAAGTTATAAGTAAAACAACTGTAGGATAAATATTATCATTAATCTCACTACTAAGATGCAGCGTTTCTTAAGTTTCCTAAAAAAATCAAGTTCTACCATCTTCGGTATTCTTGTTATTGGCCTACTAATTTGCCATATCGTTATTTTTCAACCAGTATTACTAAGCAATGTATCCTACCTGGGTGGATCTGCTAGTGATTCAATTATTGACACCTTACAAATTCGAACAGCATTAGAAAAGCAACTAAGCATCAATACGGCTAAATACGAAGCATTAACACCTTCACGTCCGTTTATCCTTATTAACACCACAGAAAACAACTTCACCCTCTACAAAAAGAAAGAAATTGTATTAACGGGAGATTGTTCTACTGGCAGTTACATAAAACTATACAACGAAAACAAAAGTTGGCTTTTTAAAACACCTAAAGGTGTACGTACCGTATATCAGAAAAAGACGGATCCTGTATGGAAGAAACCAGATTGGGCCTTTATTGAAGAAGGATTACCAGTACCATCACCTAATCATGAATCTCGATTCGAATACGGTGTTCTTGGAGATTACGCGTTGAGCATTGGAGATGGATACATGATTCACGGCACCCTTTACCAACGCTTAATGGGCCTATCGGTAACCCACGGATGCATTAGGATGAAAGATGCGGATCTTGAAACAGTGTATAAAACTTTAGAAGTGGGTTCTAAAGTTTACCTATACTAATTTGCAGCCAATTTATATCAATATATAACTAATACAATAAATCATGATCAACTATATAAAAACAGTAGGCCAACAACTGAAACAATTATTCAGTCAAGCTAGAGTAGTTTGGAGCATTGTGCTTGTGTTGGCGATTTTTGCCATTACTTACACAACCATTGGACTTATTACCGTTAATAACAAAATAAAAATTCTTAACGAGACGTATACTAATGGTTCACCAACAGAAGGTAATGAACTACCACGCATTTTCACCCTGCGTAAAGATAATGCCTTTTTAGAGTCGCGTTTAATGCTCGCTAAATCAGACTCCATGACGCTATCAATAAACCTTGAGGATAGTCTGTTATGCCTAGAATTTCAAGGAGTTGTGGTGCACCAAACTAAAATATTGAATTTTCATGTGAGTGGAGTTTTTAAATCATTAAAACCAGACCCTTTATTAAATCTGATAGCTACTCCTTTAGAGATTGAATCGCAGGTGGCTAACACACATAAAGAACCAATTCGTGAAATAAAGGCTCCAAAAGACACAACAGAAGTAGCTACAGCTAAACATGATAGCACAAACATTGCTAAGGAAGAGCAAGTGTA
>QKIO01000333.1 GCA_003251015.1 Bacteroidales bacterium | reverse complement strand
TTTTTTTATTCATAACCTCTATTCCCATAATGGAGCTTGATACACCCCTTTGTTTATGAGTTTTTGTATTTTATCTTGCACCATTGGTTTGTCTTCTTGGTAAGTTACACCAAACCATGGCGAATCTGTTTTTATCACTTTTGTGGTGGCTGTGCCTGATTTAATTAGTTTGTCAGCCACTGCGTTAAAGTAAAACTCAGATTTTAACTCTGTTCCTTTAGCTTTTAGAAAGTCAACAAATTGGTTTTCTAAGTGGGTAAAAAATGATGGTTTAAATGCCCAAAAATTCATCGAAACGGATTCTTTGCCGGTAAGTGGGGTTTTAGAGTCGTCTTCGTAATAATAAATCGCTCCATTTTCTATTCCTATTTTGGTGCGCTCTACAATGTGGACCAGATTACCTTTCTCATCAGTGTCGCACACGCCTCGTGATACAGTGCCAAATTCTGAAAGCGTATTGTCTAATGAATAACCAACCATTGCATATTCATTTTGAGCCTCACTTTGAGTCGCAAACTCATACACTTGTTGATAGGCGGCACGACCGTAAAAATCATCGGCATTAATGATAGCAAAAGGTTCGTGAATCACGTTTTTAGCCATCAGTATGGCATGTCCTGTGCCCCAAGGTTTTTCGCGCCCTTCAGGTAATGTAAAACCAGCAGGTAAATCATCCAGTTCTTGATATACATATTCGGTTTTGATGCGTCCCTCTAAAAGAGGTTCGAAACGTGCTTTAAAGGGTTCTGCAAAACTCTTGCGAATCACAAAAACCACTTTCTCAAAACCACTTTCGATTGCATCGTATACCGAGAAATCTATAATTGTTTCACCACCAGGACCTATTTCGTCCATTTGCTTAAGGCCACCATAACGGCTACCCATTCCAGCTGCTAATATTAAGAGTGTTGGTTTCATAGTTTTAGTATGTTGTGTTTGTTTTATTGCTTATGCTTATTTGCTCTGTGTGTTTTTGAAATCTTGCTTTAGTCCTTCGTACAACCAATTCGCTAAGGCTTGACGATTTTCATAAATGGTAAATCGCTGCTGGTCTAAAGGGTTTTGTATGTTACCTAGTTCTATAAAAGCACAAACCGGCGTTGTGTATCGTAATACATATAAATTACGGTCGCTCACCGTACCAGTAAACCCTCTCGATGGTTGGTGTTGGCCGTATTTACTCTCAAACGTTTGGCGCAGCGTGTTGGACAATTCTAATCCTTTCGAGCTGTTTTTGTCGTGGTAAAAGAACACATCTATACGTTGTGTTGCACTTCTACTATCTATGTGTATGATAATACATCTTTTGTAAGCTTCCTTATCTTGTTTATCCAACTCATTCACTTTATGCGTCTGCTGCTTCAGCCTAGCAATTTGTAAGGGGGATATTACTTCTCCCATACACGTTTCATGTTTATCGTTATTGAAAAAAGACTCATCACGTATGCCATCATCGGGGTCTTGAATAATCATATATATTTTAGAACCATTCTCCATGAGTTTCTTAGCTAATCGTAGCGTGATGTCGTAAGCATATTCATCTTCATGTAATTCTTTGTCTCCCATCGTACCTACTGCACCAGGGTCTGGCCCTCCATGGCCACTAATGAGGTAGTAAACACTACCAGCCATTTCCTTCGATTCTAAAGGGAATCGTTCTCTGCTTTTCCCAAATAAAGGTTCGAATAGTTCTATCTTTGAATTAGGGATGGTGTAAGTTTGATGGGCTAGTAGTGAATTGTTGGCCCCCATCTTACCTGCATTTAATTCGATAAAAAGGTCGAGATGTTCAGTTTTAGTTAAGTTATGACGAATAAAGAAGGAATTTAATCCTTCTCCTGGTTGTGGTTTGTCTGTTTCTAGGTTGCTTGTTACTACAGGAGTGGCAGTAAGTCCTGAAGCATTGGCTTCTGTTGGATTACCAGTTGTTTGTGCGGTTGTCAATTGAAAGGCTAATAAAATTATAGCCCACATCTGATATGTGTACGGTTTATTTACTTTTTTCATCAAAGGCAAAAATATTTTTTTTTCAAATCTAATACAAGTATTTAGAGACTTATCATTCTTCTTTTGTGGATAAAAGCATCTGTATAGTTTTATATTTTATCAATTTTTTTCTTTTTGTCAGGCTGGTATGTTAATATTGCTAAATGATTGTATATGGAATGAAGTTTTGGAGTGAATATCTTTAATATATTTACGACTTTGAAAATTCTTGTATTTTTTTGTCTATAATTGTCATTCTAAACGACTTTTTGGCATAGAATGTGCGGAGTTAGAGCTGAAATAGAGTTTAAACTAAATATAAATAAAATGAAAAGAATCTACATTGTTTTAACGTTTTTGAGTATAGTTTCTTTAGCTTTTGCTAAGGATTGGGATGGTATTCCTGTGCCAGCAGCAGCCGAAAGTGGCAAAGTGTGGGAACTACAAGAGGGACCCTCAGATGATTTCAATTATACGTTTAATGCCACTAATGCCAAAACAAATTTTGGAAGCAATAAATGGTATAATTTTTTTCATAACACATGGAATGGCCCAGGTACTACTTACTGGCAATACGATCATATATCAGTTGATGGAAGTAAATTAGTTTTAAGATCTTCTAGAAATCCGAGCACTTCAAAAATGAATGTGCCAGGCGTAAATACTGGTTGTGTTACTTCTAACAATAAAGTTGTTTATCCCGTTTTTGTTGAGGCCAGCGTAAGTGTGGCTAATATTGCTTTGGCATCAGATGTTTGGATGTTGAGTCCAGATGACACCCAAGAAATTGATATTATTGAGTGTTATGGTGGTGCCCCTGGATTTAGTAATTCAATTCATCTTAGTCACCATTCCTTTGTTCGTTCACCATTTAAAGATTATCAACCTGGAGATACTGGAAGCTGGTGGAAAAGAAGTGGTGTAGATAGTTGGGGGCAATATTGTTGGAATAATGGAGAAAGGCAATATGTACGGGTGGCAGTTAATTGGATTGGGCCTAAACATTTTGAGTATTATATCGATGGAGAATTAGTTAGGGTTTTATATGATAAAGCTGTTGCTAATAAATTAAATGGTATATGGTACTATTATTATCCTACGTTGACAAATGGTGTTATCACAAAAACTGCTAGTGGATATCAGGCATTAACATTACATTCATCTAGCAGCGAGTATTTATTACAATCTCTGATAGATGCTAGTAATGTATCTACCACTAGTATTATTGATCCATATAGTTACCAAGGTACTGGAGGTATAAGTAAACCTATGGATATTATTATAAATGTAGAGTCACAAGATTGGCATGTAACAGCGGGGCGCGTTCCTTCTGATGCAGATCTATTAGATCCTAGTAAAAATACAATGACTGTAGATTGGATTCGTGTTTACAAACCCGTTTCAGGTGGAAATTCAGTAACACATATGAATGCAAAACAGTTAGTGGTTTATCCTAATCCGTTTGAAAATAACATACAGGTTTCAGGTGATGCTTTGCTTAAATCATATGTAGTATGTGGTATTACTGGAGTTCCTGTTCTTTTAGGAGATATCGACAATACAACTGCTACAATTAACACAAGTTCATTGTCTGCGGGAATTTACATCCTTAAGGTTCAACAAGAAGATGGAGTTTGGTTAACTAAAAAAATCAATAAATTGTAGTTTTCTAAGCGCTATAAGTTATAAAGGAGCCGTCAAGTTAATCTTGATGGCTTTTTTTATTCTTGTAGGAGTGCTATTTCATCGGTTTAATTAGTTCGTTTCAAACTAATAGTTCTATTTTTGGGCTCGATAGATGTTTTATTGTAGCAATTCTTTAGTTAATGAAATTTACATTTTTTGTTATAGTCCTTTTTGTAGTTTGTCTTTCGTCGTGTGGTCCTAAACGAGAAGACCTAGCCAAAGCTCAATATCAATTAGCCGATTCTCTTTTTCAGGCAAAACGTTATAATGACGCCAAGGTGATTATTGATTCTGTATTATCCGCGTTTAGCGATCAGGTTGAATTTGTCACCCGTAGTCAAGATTTGTTGCGTACCATTACATTAAGAGAGCAAGAGGTTAATCTTACATATGTAGATAGTATGCTTCTCATCAAACAAGAAGAGCTTAAGGTTTTGATGGTTAATTTTGAAGAGACTCCG
>QKIO01000146.1 GCA_003251015.1 Bacteroidales bacterium | reverse complement strand
CCAGCGCTTGGTATTCCTGCTGATTTGCCATCTTCTGCATTATAGTGGCAGTATAAACAATCTATTTTGTTATTTCCTGCATGTACTTTGTGCGAGAATTTGATGGGTTGGTCGGGTTGATAATTTTGACTTCTACCTAACTCTCTCGTTTGTGTGTAAATTACATTGCCGTGATATCCAAGTCCTGCAATGATAATTACTAAATGAATGGCTTTGTATTTAATTCTTTTTGTGAATAATAGATCTATTAATGCTGCTAGTATTAGTAATCCTGTTAAAATAAAAAGAATGATAGTTGTGTGAGTGGCGCCCTGTTCTGGTATGCCATCGGCAGCCAATTGTGTTAGATAGGAATGCAAGTCGTTTAGCTGTGAGTCTGAAAGTTCATAATTCACATGAACTTTTTCTCGTAAATCACCGTCTGGCTTAAGTAAGCTACTTTTGAAGGTTGCTAAATCCATGTCGGCGGCAACTTTTGCCATTTCCAATACCGATGGATTCCAGTTAATACTGTCGTTGGTATAATACGTATGACACGAAGCGCAAGCATTGGCTTTAGGTCCTAGAGAGACAAGTCCGTAGTATAAACGCTCCCCAATTTTTAAATTACCATTAGTCTCTGATTTCTGTGTATTTTCACTTGCTAGTACATCAATAGAGGAGGTGATAAGTACTGTTAGCAATAAAAATTTTGAAAGCATTTTAATCATACCTAGATTTTTGTATTGATTTTTATTCATACTCTGCGCTGTTATAGTATCTAGTATTGAATTTTTTTGATGTAAGAATTGTGTAATCGTCTGAAAATTAGCGTTTTTAATTTTCTTTAAAGTACCTCATAAAATATAGTCATTTTTTAACAATTATGAATAGGTTTTGTTTTTCAATTACAAATATAACAAATCGCATCTTAATATCTTAATATATTAAAAATACGGTTGTGTTTTGTATCTGCTTCATCCTTTATCCTTTTTAAAATGTACTATTCTATTGTTTTTTTCTCTTGTAATGTTAAAATATGTATCCGTTTTCGAATTTATTAAGTTATTGTTCTATAGCTGGATGCCTTGATTATTTTTTTTCGTCTTGTCAAAAGCCTTATTAATCAATAATATTTATTCTTTAGTCATAAGCTATCGGTTTAATAGTGTGATGCCCATTTATCTTGTATAGTTTTACATTCGTTAACAACTCATATTCACTTTACACACACACACGAATGAGAGGATCAATTATTGGAGATATCATAGGTTCAACCTACCTAGACTCCCCACAAGAAACACCAGGGTTTCAATTGTTGAAACCATTTTCTGCTTATACCGACGATACCGTATTGTTATTAGCTACAGCAGATGCCATTTGTAATAGAATTCCTTATGACGTAGCCCTACGAAATTGGGTTCGAAAATTCCCTAAGGCAGGCTATAATGATGAGTTTTTAGATTGGGCTCTATCGAATAAGCCATGTAATGAGTATGACAGCGAAGGAGATGGTGCCGCACGTCGCATTGCACCTATCGGTTTTGCTGCAACTTCACTAGAAGAGGCTTTGTATGAAGCAAGAAAATCTACCATCATTACACATTCGCTAGAGGCTAAGATTGTTGCTTCTCAGGCAGTTGCTGGATCTATTTTTTTAGCTAAAGATGGTCATTCTAAAGACCAGATTAGAACCTTTATAAAACAGAAGTTTGGTTATGTGTTAAACGGGTTTTTAACGGTTGAGTACGCCAGTGAATTAACCGAACGTTACAATTCTCCTGTGCCTGCTGCATTATTAGCTTTTCTGGCATCAACAGATTACGAGGATGCAGTACGTAAAGCCATTTGTTTAGGTGGAGCTACTAATACCATTGCATGTATTACTGGTGGTATTGCACAAGCTTATTATCGTCATATTCCTAAAGCACTTACCAGAAAAACATTGTCTCGTTGTACTTTTGATATGAATGAGTTAATTGATTTATTTGAGTCTCGTTATGATATTACAGAAGAGACCTTTTCTGGCCAGCTAGCTCCATTGAGCTTTCATTAATAATAAAACTTACTCTTTATAAAGAGAGAAGCCAAATCTGTAATTGTAGATTTGGCTTCTCTTTATTTTATATGCTTAGTGGGGTCTTTACCTTTTCCTTTAATAAGGCCATGTCTAAAACTTCCCATACATCTGCTACAAACTTAAACTCTACTCCCTCAAGATATAATGGTTTGATCTCTTCTATATCTTTTTGATTTTCTTTTGATAAGATAATGTGAGTTATGCCGGCTCGTTTGGCTGCTAGTATTTTCTCCTTGATGCCTCCCACAGGTAGTACTTTGCCTCTCAACGTTATCTCGCCAGTCATTGCTAAACGTGATTTAACTTTACGTTGAGTAAATGAAGATGCCAATGAGGTAATCATCGTTACACCTGCCGATGGGCCATCTTTTGGAATGGCACCCTCAGGTACATGTACGTGCACATTCCATTCGTCAAAAGCCTCATCTCTAATGCCCAGTTTAGTGGCATTAGCGCGTAGATATTCTAAAGCTAAAACAGCTGATTCCTTCATTACATCACCTAGGTTTCCAGTTAGGGTTAGTTTTCCCTTACCTTTACTTAGACTGCTTTCTACAAATAAAATTTCGCCACCTACCGAAGTCCAAGCTAAACCTGTTACTACTCCCGCAAAATTGTTTTCTAACCATGTATCCTTTGAGAAACGTGGGACGCCTAGATATTCTTTAGCTTCGTTTATAGAAAGAGTTTTGTTAACAATTTCTTCACGAGCTATTTTAAGTGCTAGTTTTCTGCATAATTTGGCCAGTACTTTATCTAGTTCACGCACACCAGACTCGCGAGTATACGACTCAACAATAAAGCTTAGTACCTTTTTTGATATAGATACAATAGTTTTATTGATGCCATGTTTCTCAAATTGATTTGGTAATAAATGACGATGGGCAATCTCTACCTTTTCTTCAAGGATATAACCAGTCACATCAATCAATTCCATTCTATCAAGCAGTGGTTGAGCTATGGGAGCTAAGGAATTGGCTGTTGCCACAAACATCACATTGGATAAATCAAAATCCACGTCTAAAAAATTGTCGTGGAAAGTTGAGTTTTGTTCTGGATCAAGTACTTCCAATAATGCTGAAGCTGGGTCGCCATGGTAGCTGTTGCTTATTTTGTCAATTTCATCTAATATAAATACAGGATTGGCAGCACCCGCTTTCTTAATGCTTTGGATAATGCGACCTGGCATGGCACCAATATATGTTTTGCGATGTCCTCTTATCTCTGCCTCGTCGTGCAATCCACCTAACGACATGCGCACGTATTTTCTACCTAATGCCTCCGCTACCGACTTTCCAAGTGATGTTTTTCCAACGCCCGGAGGACCGTATAAACAGATGATGGGAGATTTTAATTCTCCTCTCAACTTTAAAACGGCTAGATGTTCAAGTATACGCTCTTTTACTTTATCTAATCCGTAATGTCCACGATCTAAGATGCGTTCAGCTCGTTTTAAATCATAGTTATCCTTGGTGTAAACGTTCCAGGGTAATTCGGTAAGTGTTTGTAGGTAGTTTATTTGAACAGAATACTCTCCAGCTGCAGGATTAAGCCGTTGCAATTTGTCAAGTTCTTTTTGGAATAACTCAGCAACTTCTTTACTCCATTTTTTCTTTTTAGCTTTTTCTTTGAGGTCACTTACTTCCTGATCTACCGGATTACCACCCAACTCATCCTGTATTGTTTTTATTTGTTGGTTAAGAAGATATTCGCGTTGTTGTTGATCAATATCTAGTTTTACCTTATTCTGAATGTCACTCTTTAGCTCAAGCATCTTAACTTCTTTAGCTAGATGCTCAAGTAACAACATACCCCGTTCGATCAAAGTGTCAGACTCTAATAGTTTTTGCTTGTCTTCAACGTTAACTTCTGTGTTTGAAGAAACGAAATTGATTAAGAACCCTGAGTTTTCGATGTTTTTTACAGCGAATGACGCTTCGGGTGGTATGTTCGACGAGGCTTTAATAATGCGTAATGACAAGTCTTTAATAGAGCTTATGATTGCATTGTAATGATCGTCTTTTTCTTGGGGAGCAATGTCATCAAGGCCAGTTACATTTGCCACATGATAGGGCTCTGTAGAAGTAATAGAGTCTAATCTAAACCTCTTTTTCCCTTGAATAATTACAGATGTTGAATTATCAGGCATTTCCAATACCTTAATAATCTTAGCTACAGTACCTATTTGATAAAGGTCGTCTTGGCCTGGTTCTTCAACTTTAATATCTCGTTGAGCTACAGTGCCAAATAAGCCTTTTGATTTTTGTAGCTCTTTAATGAGTTTTAGAGATTTGTCGCGCCCCAATGAAATTGGGATGATAACACCTGGGAAAAGAACCGTGTTGCGTAATGGTAATATTGGCAAATTGGCAGGCACCTCAAAGCTACTGACGTTTTGGTCGTCGTCTTCAGATATGATTGGAATAAATTCTGTATCAGACTCAAATACTTCAGAAAATAACCTATTATCCATTCTATATTTATTGTTATTCATAATTATATCATCAATGTTCTTTCTTAAACTGCCATTATGTCTAAGAGTGGGTGAAAATCAGACGGCGAAGTCTATTGGCAATGAATGTGCCATATTTTCATTTTAGACTTGTTCTGTATTTGGCTGTTGCATCAAATACTTGTTTCATGATGTTGGCATCGGTTGATGTAAAATCGATAGCGCGTCTTTTCATAGCAGTATTTGCAATGTCTTGTACGGCCTTTAGCGAGTTTTCTTTAAGTCCTTGCGAGCCACCAATGGTAAAAGAGGGGATAAAGTTGCGGGGGAATCCACTGCCATAGATATTGGCGCCAATACCCACTACTGTACCCGTATTAAAGGATGTGTTTATGGCACAACGTGAATAATCACCCATTATTAAACCGCAAAACTGAAGTCCTGTTTTTTCAAAACGTTCTGTGTCGTAATTCCATAATTTTACATGAGCGTAGTCATTCTTTAAATTAGACGTATTGGTATCTGCTCCTAGGTTACACCATTCACCAATTACCGAATCGCCTAAATAACCATCGTGTACCTTGTTGGAGTAACCACTAATAATTGAATTACTAATTTCTCCCCCAGCCTTTGACCAAGGCCCTATGGTTGTGCCACCATAGATTTTAGCACCCATGCTTATTTGTGATGATTCACCCAATGAAAACGGGCCTCTAACCATGGCGCCTTCCATTATTTTGGAATTTTTTCCTATGTAAATAGGGCCTTCGCTAGGGTTTAGCATGGCGTATTCAACTTCGGCACCTTCTTCAATAAAGATGTGTTGCCTTAATAATGGGTTCTTAAGTCCGCCAACAATTGTTACTGTTTCACTGATAGGTTGAGAAACACGACCTTGTGTTATAAGCGCAAAATCATTCTTTATTTCGGCCTTGTTATGTACAATTAGGTGGTAGGTATGGTCAATATAGACCACTTCTGATTGCGCCTGTTGTTGGTCGCTTAGTTTGAGCTTTTGTTCTATAATGGCATTAGCTACGTCTGCATTTCCTTTGATGGCTATTAAGCGGCCTGATGCCATCAAGGCATGTTGGTTGGGAAGTGTTTTTATCTCCTCAGCCAGTTCTTTTGTTGGCAATACGTCACCCGCAATGTAGGTGTTAGTACTATTTAGTGTTGATGGATATTTGGCCGCTAAATGAGGAGCTGTTAAATAAGACGAGTAACCTTTAAAATGGTATTCCCATTTTTCGTTAATCGTTAGTATGCCACAACGTAAGGCGCCCATAGGGCGAGTAAACGTAAGGGGTTGTAGAGCAATACTTCTGTTGGTGTCAAAAATAATTACATCCATAGGTGGGAGGGTATATAATAAAAAAAGCCTCGGGCATCCCGAAGCTTAACTCATTTCACATTAGACTTATTACTTGTTACGGTTGTCTATGTGCTTTTGATACCTGTTCATGAACTTATCAACACGTCCTGCGGTATCAACTAATTTCATTTTTCCAGTGTAGAAAGGGTGAGAAGTGTTTGATATCTCCAATTTTACTTGAGGAAAAGCTACACCTTCTATTTCAATGGTGTCCTTAGTTTGAACTGTAGAACGAGAAATGAAAGTCTCACCATTTGACATGTCAGTAAATGCAACTAACCTGTAATTATCCGGATGAATTCCTTGTTTCATTATTGTATAATTTTATTCTTGAATACTCTTTTTTATCGGACTGCAAATTTAAGTTTTTAATTTTTAACGAACAAAGCTTTTGTCTTAATTTATTTTGATGATAATTATTATTGGGCAGTATTCTGGAAACCGTAATTTCTTTTTTCTATTTATTTGAACCGTTTGCTTTGATGTTTTGGGTTTGTTAAATCGAATTAGTAACCCTAAACTCTATTTCCATAAGGATGTCTTCGGCCAACTTATTTAAAAAGGGGATGTTTTTGTTTTGTAATTCAGAAATATATAGGGCTATGGGTTGATTCGTTTCTTTAAATGCTTTAATATACTTGCGAATGAAAAATGTTTTGGCTTTGTGGAGGGGGATTGATGTGGACTGATTGTCCTTATTTAATTGATTAATTGTTTTTTCATTTAACTCTTTCGAAATGGTCTGTTGATGTTGGAGCATCCAGCCCAACGAATAATAAGCTAACGCCTTTAATTCTTCTTTGTCTTCTGATATTAGTGTCTGAATAAATGACGACGCATATGGTAGATGGCAAATGACAAGACGTGCTGTTTGCTCTATTAATTCAATATTATCTATGAGAGACATCCACTCAGTGCATTTCTCTGCTGTTAATTCGTCTTTGGGTACTGTATATAAAGCCAAAAGCATACATTCACGGCTTTGGCGGTACCAAAGTCGTTCCGATAAATCTAGACTGGGAGTTATTGTAGTCGCTATTTCTTTAATATGAACTGAGCTCACGCCAAAATTAAGCTTGTATTTGATGCCCATATTTGCCATTTGCCCCGAAGTTTCGCCATTCATGCGAAGTTTTATAAGTTTTAGCACTTGCTTGATCTGACTCTCTATCTCCTGATTTTCAATAAAAACCTTCATAATTTGGCTGTAATAGTGAACTGCAAAGGAAATTTATTTTTTATTTTTATGAAAAGGTATTGCAAAATTAAATTCACAATCACTATATTTGCATCGCATTTGAGAAAAATGGTGATTGTAGCTCAGTTGGTTAGAGCGCTAGATTGTGGTTCTAGAGGTCGCCGGTTCGAGACCGGTCTTTCACCCAAAAAAGAGAATCTTCTTTATGAGGATTCTCTTTTTTTTTTGAGCCTTATTCGTACTGATTTGTTATTTTTGTGTACCTAACTCGTTATAAGAATGCAAATCCTGAAATTTTTAGTCTGCTTCGCATTGGTAAATTTGGCCACAGATGCGATTTCTCAGAACCTTTTAGAAGTTATTAATAAATCTGAAGAGGCTGCTTTTGATATCCGTACATTTTCCTCCTCAGGTCAAGTCATAGGCCAAGCCAGTGGCTTCTTTATTAGTTCCGATGGGTTAGCCATTACTATGGGTGATATTTTTCAAGAAGCTGATTCAGCACTCGTGCGGACTCGAAATGGTAAAGATTATTTAGTCTCACGCGTTTTGTCAACGCATCCTCAAACCAACATGACTCTCATAAAGGTAGAGCCTTTTAAGAATAGACGGTTTGATTTCCTTAATCCATCAAAAACCACCTTCCTGGAAAATGAAGAGCTGTTGGCTCTTACTCATCCAGATGATCCAGAAAGTGGAGCTTCTCTTAGCAAGATAGATTTGATTCGTTATTCTCCTTTTGTTAGTCGGTCGGGTATTGCCGAAAGTGTGGTGGGATCCAAATCAAATGGTTCCGCTTTAGTTAATAGGCGTGGTGAGTTAAGTGGGGTTTTGTGGAGTATTGACAATCATAAAAAGAAAGTTGTATATAATGCCTACTTGTTAAACGACACGAATTGGGTTACAGTAAATACCTTAGTTAGGGATTTGAAATATAAATCTAATGTGGTACTAAAACTCAATTCTGGGTTGAGTCAAGGAATTGCTTTTTTATTGTGCGATGAAAATGTAGAGGCGGCCAAGGTTTTGAGTCGGTATCTAAGGGTTTATCCAAACGATGATTTTGGGTTTTTGATTAGAGGATGGGCACGGGTTTGTTACAACAACATGGTAGGTAGTAGGTCTGATTTTGACGAAGCTTTGAGACTTAATGCGAAAGCGTATCTTCCCTATTACTTTCGCGGATTGGCTGAGTTAGATGAAAAGAAATTAGCCAGTGCAAAAACCAATTTTGAAATATGCATCGCTCGTAATTCGCATTATGCACCTGCCATAATAGAAATGGCTAAACTGAGGCTTAAAGAGGGTGTGTCGTTGAATTATGTGTTGCAGACCTTTGATTTAGCTCTGCGTTACGACACGCTTAATGCTGAAGTGTATTATGAAAGAGCTAGGTTGCTCAATACTTATGCGTATAACGAATCTAAAATTAGAAGTAATATTAATAAAGCCATCTATCTTAATCCTAACTTAATAGGCGTATTTACCATCAGAGGTATGCTGTCGTTTTCTAACAAGAATTACTCTGATGCGATAAAAGATTTTAATATGGCTTTAGATAAAGACCCTAACGACGTCCATGCTCTTTACAATCGTGGGATTTCTAATTATAATATGGGTTTATCCTCCAGAGCTTGTGCTGATTGGTTTAAAGCGGGTCAGTTAGGTGAGTTTAAAGCCTACGATTATTTGTCGCGATATTGTAAATAGAAGTGAGCTTAGTAGGGTTTCCCTTTTGTTAGATTCAAGCTTTCTTTACCTTTGCATCGTTCAAATGTTATATAATATATAAATAAACTATTAGACCATGATCACTCAAGAAATGATGAAGCATCTGTCGGGACGCGAGCTCGCGTTGAGGAGGTATCTTTGACATCGATAGAAAAACAAATGAAATAAGAGAAGAAGAGTTACGCTCTCAAGCACCCGATTTTTGGGACGATGCTAAAGCTGCCGAAGTAAAAATGAGACACCTCAGGGAGTTAAAAAGCTGGGTGAATGATTATGAGGAAATAAAAACAACCATAGAAGATTTATATGTTGTTTCTGATTTTCTCAAAACTGGTGATGCGGAAGAGGCTGATGTTGCCCAACAATATCAATTAGCTTGTGATTTAATAGACAAGTTAGAGCTTAAAAATATGTTGCGTCGCGAAGAAGATAAGATGGGCGCAATATTAAAAATAAATGCAGGAGCTGGAGGTACCGAAAGTCAAGATTGGGCTGAGATGCTGATGCGTATGTATCTTCGTTGGGGTGAGAAAAATAAGTATAAAGTCAAGGAGATGAATTACCAAGCCGGCGATGAAGCGGGTGTGAAAACGGTAACTATTCAGTTTGAAGGTGATTTTGCTTACGGTTATTTAAAGAGTGAAAATGGGGTGCATCGTCTTGTGCGTCTTTCACCATTTAATGCAGCCAATAAGCGCATGACGTCTTTCACTTCTGTTTTTGTAACTCCTTTAATAGATGATTCTATTGAGATAGAGGTGAATCCGGGTGACATCTCTTGGGATACATTTCGTTCGGGCGGTGCCGGTGGACAAAATGTAAATAAGGTAGAAACAGGTGTGCGTTTGAAGCATGCTCCATCGGGCATCATCATCGAAAATACCGAATCACGGTCTCAGTTTGGCAATAAAGAAAACGCCTTGCGGATTCTAAAATCTCAATTATACGAGCTGGAGTTGCGTAGGCGTTTGGAAGAACAGAATAAAGTAGAGTCGCAAAAGAAAAAAATAGAGTGGGGCTCTCAGATTCGTTCGTATGTGTTACAGCCCTATAAGTTGGTAAAGGATGTGCGTACATCTTACGAAACATCAAATGTGCAAGCTGTGTTAGATGGTGATATTGATGGGTTCATAAAAGCCTATCTGATGGAGTACGGTGCTGACGAGTTATTTACAACAAATTAAAATAGAGTGTTATGATTAAAATATTTCACAATCCACGATGCTCAAAGAGTAGAGCTTGTTTGAGTCTGTTGGAAGAAAAAGGATTACAACCCGAAATCATTAAGTATTTAGATGAGCCTCTAACGCCAGATGAGTTGGAAGATATTTTGGATATGTTAGATATGGATCCTTTAGATTTAATTAGAAAAGGTGAAGAAATCTATAAAACAGAATTTGAGGATAAAGAATTATCTGATGAAGAGTGGGTGTTGGCCATGTTAGAATATCCTATTCTTATCGAGCGCCCAATTGTTATTAATGGTGATAAGGCTGTGGTAGCTCGCCCTGCCGAACGAATCAATGAAATACTATAGTACTTATATAATAAAAACACCTCGATTTAGTCGGGGTGTTTTTATTATTTATCACGTTCTTTGATGATGTCTCTTATTTTTGATGCCTTTTCGTAATCTTCTTCCGCAATGGCTTCGTTAAGCAGTTCTTGTAGTTCCGCAGTTGTTTTGGTAGTGTATCCAGCATCTGGATTAGTTCTTTTTGCACTGCTTAATGGCTTTTCATCGTCTTCTTCCTTCTTGTCAAAATCTAACACAATGCCAGCTGCGGCAATAATGCTTTCGTAGGTGTAGATTGGGCAATTGAAACGGAGTGCTAATGCAACGGCGTCCGATGTGCGGGAGTCAATGTGTAATAATTCATCACCTTTTTTACACACTAATTCAGAGTAAAAAATACCTTCGTCCAATTTGTAAATAATGACTTCTATAATGTCAATGGCAAACGATCTAGAGAAATTTAAAAATAAATCGTGCGTTAAAGGACGGGGTGGTTCCAGTCCTTCTAGTTTGATAGCTATGGATTGAGCCTCTACACTACCAATGATAATCGGAATGCGTCGCTGACCATCTTCTTCTGATAATACCAATGCGTAAGCACCAGATTGGGTCTGACTATAGGATAAACCTAGAATGTTTAGCTTTACCTTCTTTATGCTCATAAATTGATTGTTATCTGTTGATTTATTAGACTTAGGGGCGTTTTTTTTATATTGCAAACAAATATAGTAATTACTTCTAATAAATGCGGCTGTAAAATGTGTTAAAACGCCTTTTTTAGTATCAAAAAGATTCGTAAAAAACTGACTTGCTGAAATGAACTACAAAAAAATGTTGTGTGTGAATTTTTATTTTACTAATTTTGCACTCCATTGAAATCTTGTGGGGTAGAAAAGAGGTTTAGTGTTTAAGCCCACCTCCCGGAAAAAACCATAAAATTTGGTAACATGTACGCAATTGTTGATATTGCAGGACAGCAATTCAAAGTAGAAAAAGAGCGAAGAATTTTTGTTCATCGCTTGAGCGCCAACGAAGGTGACACAGTAGAATTTGAGAAAGTTCTTTTAGTAGATAATAACGGTGCAGTTAGCATTGGAGCCCCTTTATTGGCTGGAGCTAAAGTAACTGCTAAGGTATTGGCTCACGTTAAAGGCGACAAAGTAATTGTCTTTAAAAAGAAAAGAAGAAAGACTTACAGAAAGAAGAACGGACACCGTCAATTCTTCACTCAAATTCAAATTGAAACAATCCAAGGTTGATTAACTCAAAAAAATAAATAGAGATGGCACATAAAAAAGGCGTCGGTAGTTCGAAGAACGGTAGAGAGTCGGAAAGTAAACGACTAGGCGTAAAAATTTTCGGTGGTCAGGTAGCAAAATCTGGCAACATCCTGGTTAGACAAAGAGGAACCCAACATCACCCAGGTTTAAATGTTGGTTTAGGTAAAGATCATACTTTATTTGCTTTAGTAGCTGGTACTGTAGAATTTCGTAAGAAAAGAAACGACAAATCTTACGTTTCTGTTGTTCCTTTTGCCGCAGAATAAGTTCTAAAAAACATTATTAAATATCCTGAATTTGTTACTTTCGTAGCGATTTCAGGATTTTTTTTTATTCTTTATTAATTAGACCATATGTTGACGCTTAAATTCATTCAGGACAATAAAGCTGATGTTATCAAACGATTGAAAACCAAACGTTTTGATGCTGCATCAATAATCGATACTATCATTTCTCTGGATGATAATCGCAAACAAACTCAGGCTCAAGCCGAGACCTTAGAAGCCGAAATGAATACCCTATCCAAAGAAATTGGTTTGCTTTTTAAGGCTGGTAAAACCGATGAGGTAAGTGCTTCTAAAGCCAAAACGGTAGAACTTAAAGAACGCATCAAAGATTTAAATACCCAACTAGAAGATATAAATAGGCAACTAACAGCTCAGCTGGTGCTTATTCCTAACGTGCCTCACAGCACTGTGCCTGAAGGTAAAGGTGCCGATGATAATGTATTGGTACGTGAGGGAGGCGTAATGCCTACTTTGACTAATGACTTACCACATTGGGATTTAATTAAAAAATACGATCTAATAGATTTTGAATTAGGAACTAAAATAACTGGAGCTGGTTTCCCTGTTTATAAAGGTAAAGGTGCTCGCTTACAACGGGCTTTAATTAATTTCTTTTTGGATGAAGCTAATAACGCTGGGTACAACGAAGTACTACCTCCTTTATTAGTTAATGAAGAGTCTGGCTTTGGAACTGGTCAATTACCAGATAAGGAGGGGCAGATGTATCACGCTACGGCAGATAATTTGTATTTAATACCTACCGCAGAGGTTCCTGTGACGAATCTTTATCGTGATGTGATATTAAAGGGTTCTGAATTACCGGTTCGTAATTGTGCTTATTCAGCTTGTTTTCGTCGTGAAGCTGGTTCTTGGGGGGCTGATGTGCGTGGCTTAAATCGTTTGCATCAATTTGATAAAGTGGAGATAGTGCAAGTTGCTCATCCCGACCAGTCTTATGCCATATTAGACACAATGGTCGCTCACGTTCAGTCGTTAATCGAAAAGCTTGAACTGCCTTGGCGTATACTTAGATTATGTGGTGGGGATATGAGTTTTACCTCTGCCTTAACTTTTGATTTTGAGGTGTACTCTGCAGCTCAGAAGCGTTGGTTAGAAGTGAGTTCGGTATCCAACTTTGAAACCTATCAAGCTAATCGTTTGAAATTGCGATTTAAGGATGATGGTGATAAAAAGACTCAGTTAGCTCATACACTTAATGGAAGTGCCTTGGCATTACCACGCATTGTTGCAGCTATCTTAGAGAATAATCAAACGGCTGAAGGAATACGAATTCCTAAGGTTTTGGTTCCTTACACTGGATTTGACATCATTAACTAATTGTATTATTAGTTTTATTAGGCACTTAAATAACTTAGAATGTTTGTATTTAATACCACTTTTCTAGTCGTTGATACCGCTATTTTATCCTGGAAAGATTGGATGAGAAAGAATTACATGCCCACTTTCACCGATGTTATTCCGCACAGTACCGTGGAATTATTTCAGGTTATGACTGTTGTGGAGCCTGGGGCTACTAATTTCTCATGTCAGATACGATGTCGTACAGCCGACGAGTTGGCCATGGTAACAAAGTTTTCGAGTGACTTGGTGGATAAGTTAAAGCCAGTGCTTGGTGAAAACTGCCTTTCGTTTAGTACGGTGTTAAAAGAAAGTAAACTCATTTGATAAACGAAAAAATTATATTAGGTATAGATCCCGGTACCACGGTGATGGGGTATGGATTGATTAAGGTAACTGGTAATAAAGCGCAGCTAATAACAATGGGTGTGCTCGAACTACATAAATACAGTGATCACTACCTAAAGTTACAAAAGATATTTGAGCGCGTGGTTCAATTGGTTGATACCTATCGTCCTGATGAACTTGCCATAGAAGCTCCTTTTTTCGGTAAAAATGTGCAATCTATGCTTAAGTTAGGGCGTGCACAAGGAGTGGCTATGGCCGCTGTACTCTCAAGGTCTTTGCCAATATTTGAATATGCACCATTGCGTATCAAACAAGCAATTACTGGTAATGGAAGTGCATCAAAAGAACAAGTGGCTATGATGCTTCAGCAGTTGTTAAAAATCAAAGAAATGCCACAATATCTTGATGCAACAGATGGTTTGGCAGCCGCCTTTTGCCATTTTCTGCAAAATCAAAAAATAGTTGGAGGTGGTGGAGCCAAAAGCTGGAAAGAATTTATGAATAGTAACCCGAGCCGAGTGAAGAAATAAAATGAAAAGGGCTAATTTACGAATGTAATTTAGCCCTTATGTTTTTAGCAATTTGCTCAAATTCCTCTTTTGATAACTTTAACTTTGGATTGGAAAAGTTGATATCTCCTTCTTTCTGAAGTGGCACCAAATGAATATGTGCATGAGGCACTTCCAAACCCAAAACAGCCATCCCAATGCGCTTGCATGGAATCGCTTCTTTAAGTGCAATCGCTATTTGTTTTGAATAAAGAATTAGACCAGATAGCGCTTCATCATCCAAATCGAAAAGATAATCTGTTTCTTGTTTTGGAATAACCAATAGGTGTCCTTTAGCCAAAGGATTAATGTCTAAGAATGCAAAGTAGTTGTCATTCTCAGCTATCTTATAACTTGGTATTTCTCCGTTTACAATTTTTGTGAATATAGAAGCCATGCTCTAGTCTTTATAGTGATATCTCAACCACTTCAAACGTAACGGTACCATTTGGTACTTGAATATCTACTTTATCACCAACTTTTTTGCCTAATAATCCCTTAGCAATTGGGGTAGTTACCGAAATTTTACCCGCTTTTAAATCTGCCTCGCTTTCTGGAACTATGGTATAGGTCATGGTCGCATTGTTTTTAAGGTTTTTAATCATCACCTTGTTAAGTAGTTGTACCTTAGATGTATCTATTTTGGACTCATCAATGATACGACTGTTTGCGATTATGCCTTTTAAATTAGAGATACGCATTTCTAATAGGCCTTGTGCTTCTTTGGCAGCGTCATATTCTGCATTTTCCGACAAATCACCTTTGTCTCGAGCCTCAGCTATTTGTTTAGATATGGATGGACGTTCAAAAGATTCTAATTGGTGTAATTCCTCTTTTAGTTTTTTTAACCCACCTTCTGTAATATATTTTATGTCAGACATATTTTCTCCTCCTGCTTATAATTACGGATTCACACAAAAAAATAAAAGAATCCCAAATGGCGGAACTCTTTGTTGCAAATATAATAAAGTTTAAAATGATTTCAAATGCTATTTTTAACAGCTACTAGGCTTCAAAGCTTGTGGTTTAACCTTAGCCTAATGGTAAGGTCTGTCTAATATTGCGGAATACACTACCGCTTTTCGTATATCAAACTCTTCATCTAAGATACTTTTATATTCGTCTTCTACAACAGATATGGT